>CBDUCU010000033.1:0-14629 GCA_965365725.1 uncultured bacterium
GCGATGTCGTCGATGGTCTCGACGATCTTGCCGATTGACTCGGCGCGCGAGCCCAGTTCGTTGATCGTGCGGCCCGCCGATTCGACGGCAGATCCGATTCGGTGCATGTTGTCGGCGGCCTTCTCCAGTGTCTGCTGCCCGTTTCGGGCGGCGGTATCTGCCGATGAAGTCAGTTCGGCCAGGTGCCTTGTGTTTCCGGCGATGCCTTGCAGTGAGGTGATCATCTGCGTCACAGAGGCGGAAGTCTCCGTAGCGGCTGCACTTTGCGTCTGTGCGTTGGAAGCGACCTGGCTAATCGATGCTGACATCTCGTGAACTGTCGCGGTGATCTCCTCCGACGAGGAGGCCAGCGTCTGGGAAGCCTTCTTCGACTGATCACTTGCGGCGGCGATCTGGGAGGAGGCTTAGGCTACCTGGTTCGACCCTTGCCCGATCTGCCCCATTGAATCGCGCAGGTTCGATGACATTTGACGGAAGCTCTCGCCCATCTCGTTGATGCCGCCGGCCATCTGGTTGAAGGCTGAAGTCATCTGCCCGACCTCGTCTTTGGTCGTCACTGGCAGCGTCTCGATTCTCACTTCCGCGTCGCGCGTCAGGTCGCCCGCAGCGATGGCCTTGGCCACTGATGAGAGCTGCGGCAACTTCTCGGAGGCCAGATCAGAGACAGCCGCCGAGATGGCTGCCACCGGGCGCGAGATCATGTTTGCCAGCCACAGCGCGATACCAACGCCCAACGCCAGCGTTGCCAGGAGGGCTCCGAATAGCCACATACGCGCCGAGGCATAGGCCGACTTGTTCGCCTCGACTACCTCGCGGCCGAACTTCTCTTCGATTTTCATCAGGTCGTTGGTCTGCTCGTCAAGCTTTGTGTAAAGAGAGAAAGAGTCTCCGAAGGTACCCAGGGCTTCTGCCTCCTGCGTCTTACCCTGTTTGACCATCTCGACGATCCTGTCATGCATCCCCGCGTACTCGCGGAAGGTGACCATCATCTCGTCGTAGGCTTTGCGCTCCTCCGGCTTGGCGATGGTCGCTTCGAACAGCTTCATGTTTTCGACGAAGGTGGCCTCGTCTCGCTCATAAGCGTGCGCGGCCTTTTCCCTCTCCTCAGGCGTGTCGACCAACAGGTAGCGCAGCTCGCGCACGCGCATGTTGGCCGCCGCCGTGCTGGCGTTTCCGGCCCAGAGGGTCGCGGGGAGCCAGTTCTCGCCGATCTCCGCGGAACCATCGTTGATCGTGCCGAGCCGCATCACAGCGAAGACCCCCAGCACCAGTGTGAGTATGAGAACAGCGGCGAACCCCGTGAGTAGTTTCTTTCTGATTGTCCAACTCATGTCAGATTTCCTTTCACTATTTCGTTATCAAACGGCTGTGGCTCGCTTGCATGGCCGGTGCTCTAAGTGCTTTGGACAGATGAGGCCGGCTTTACTGCGAGAAGGGCAGGTGCCGTCGGGGGGCGCCCACAACTGTGTACTTATCGGGAAGGATTTGGAAAACTTGAGCGGCGCGCGGTCGGTATGGTTATGAATTGCGGGTGATGGTGCTTACAAATGCGGGCACACATCAAGGTCGTGAGTCAGACAAGCAGGCTCTCGCCAGTCATGCTCACGTTCGGCATCACGGGCGAGACGAGGGTTGGGGAAGAAGATGATCTTGTCCTCGGCAGCAGCCGGAAAATGTTCTCGACCTCGCTCAAGCGCTGACGACAGGGCTGTTTCGACTAGCGCCGCTCAACGTCGCACACGCAGCGCGCGCACGTCGCAACTCATTGAACGTTTGCGCCACAATGCGGGCCTGTATTGATTACCTAAGACAGCGGCGGCGAATCAATCACCTCACGCACCTTCTTCGACAGCGCGTCTGGTGTGAAGGGCTTTTGCAGGAAGGCCAAGCCCTCCTCGAGCACGCCGCGCAGCACCTCCGAATCGTCTGTATAGCCTGACATCAGGAGCGTCTTCATCATCGGACGCATGCCCCTGACCGCCTCATCCAGTTCTCGCCCGCTCATGCCCGGCATGACAACGTCCGTGAGTAGCAAATGAACCTCTCCCTCGTAATCCTCAAGGCAGCGGCGGGCCTCTTCGCCGCTCGCCGCAGTAAGGACGTGGTAACCGAAGGTCTGGAGTATCTCACGCGCAAGCCGGCGCAGCGTGGCGTCGTCCTCGACTATCAACACAGTCTCCCACCCGTCGGCCATCTTGGCGCGTTGTTCTGCGGTGCCTGCCTGCCCCGCCGCGCCGTCGGCGCGTGGCAGGTAGATGCGAAGCGTAGTCCCCACCTCAACCTCACTATCCACCCAAACGTAACCTTCTGACTGCTTGACGATGCCGTAGACGGTCGAGAGCCCGAGGCCCGTCCCCTTGCCTACTTCCTTCGTTGTGAAGAAGGGCTCGAAGATCTGAGCTTTTGTCTTCTCGTCCATCCCAGTCCCGGTGTCCGAGACCGAGAGCATGACGTAGTGGCCGAGCCGCGCGCCTGCATGGTGGGAAACGAACTCCTCATCGAAGCGAACGTTCGCTGTTGCGACCGTGATGCGTCCGCCGCGCGGCATTGCATCGCGCGCGTTAACGACGAGGTTCATCAGCACCTGCTCGACCTGTCCGGGGTCGGCCAGCACACGATCGAGCCGCGGCTCGAAGCGGGTAATCACCTCGATGTCTTCGCCAATGAGACGGCGCAACATCTTGGCCGAGTCCTCGACCAGTTGGTTGAGGTCGACGACTTTCGGCTGCATGATCTGCTTGCGGCTGAAGGCCAACAACTGCTGCGTCAGAGAAGCGGCACGGTTCGCCGCCTTCCTGACCTCCTCGATATTGCGGAGCACTGGGTCGAACGGCTTGAGCCGCCTGAGGGCTAAGTCGCTGTAGCCGGTGATAGCGGTCAGAATGTTGTTAAAGTCATGGGCAACGCCGCCGGCGAGGCGGCCGACGGCCTCCATCTTCTGCGCCTGCCGGAGTGCCTCCTCGAGCTGCCTCCGCTCGCCGATGTCGCGCCCGATGGCCTGCACGCCGACCGGCTGGCCGTCCTTACAGACGAGCCAGGAGCTAACCTCTACGACGATCCTGCTCGCATCTTTCGCCAGTATTTCGAGATCGTAGATGGTCTCCTCCTCCTCTCCCGCAATCTTCTTGGCGATCATTCGTTGGGCCTTCTCGACGTATTCCGGCGCGATGGCTTGTGACAGGTTCATCGCGAGCGCCTCCTCAAGCGTATAGCCTGTCAATTCGAGCGCCGCGCGGTTGACCGAAGTGTAATTGCCCTCCAGGTCGTGGGTGATGATCATGTCTTTGGCGTTCTCGACCAGCCCGCGGTAGAGCTCCTCGCTGCGGCGTAGTGCGTCCTGCATCTGCTTGCGCTCGGTCACGTCTGTGTAGACGCCGATAACGCCTATACAATTGCCGCCCTCGTCATAGACCGCATCGTGCGAGATATCGGCTACAATGACCCTCCCGTCCCACCCGCGCAGCTCGACCTCGCCGCGCCAGGAACGACCGTTAAGCCCGGTGGCGAGAACCTCTCCTCCTACACCCTCGTCGAGAAATAAGACCGAAGCCCCGCCGGCGGCGTTCAGCTCTTCGACCGTATAGCCGAAGAGTCGCACGAATGAAGAGTTGTGGAAGGTGGAGCGGGCTTCAAGGTCCGATATCCGGATGGCATCGCTCGCGCCTTCGACGGCGCGGCTAATGCGGATAAGCTGTTCCTCGCCGCGCTTCCTCTCGGTGATGTCGGTGATAGATCCGACCACGTACACTATCTCTCCACCCGCGTCGCGGATCAGCGAGGCGTTGAGCTGTCCCCAGACAACCTGGCCGTCCTTCCTCAGGTAACGTTTCTCGATCTGGTACTGGTCGCGCGCGCCGCACAACAACTCGCGGAACAGAGCGATGTCGATCTTGATGTCATCCGGGTGCGAAACCTGCGCGAAGGTCAACGACTCCATCTCACCGGGGGCATAGCCGAGCATGCTCTCAAACGCCGGGTTGACCTGGAGTAAGCGCCCACCCGTGTCAACGAGCGTCACCCCTATCCCCGTGTGCTCGAAGACGGCGCGGAACTGTGCCTCAGACCTGATCAGCGCCGTCTCGGCCTTCGCGCGGCCAGCCTCTGCCCTGAGCGCCAGTAATCCGGAAGTGATGTCGTCTGCAAGTTGGCGCAGCAACGCCAACTCCTCCTCGTCGAAGGCATCCGGCTCATCGGCATAGATGCCCAGGGCCATGTGTCCAATAGTGCCGGAGCTGAGCGGGAGGGCGATTACTGAGCGGTAGCCTTGACGCAGCGCTTCCCCGCGCCAGGGGGCAAAGGACGCGTCGGTCGAAGTGTCGCGGACTACGCATACTCTGTTTTCACGAATCGCCCTGCCTACAGGGCCCGCCCCCCGCTCCCCGTCGGACCAGGTAACGCCGATACGCTCCAGGTAGCCGTCCTCGAACCCGGCCTGCGCGACCGGCCGCACCGACTTGACTTCGTCCTCTTCGGCGCGACCAACCCAAGCCATGCGGTAGCCGCCCTCGCTCACCACTGCTTCACAAAGATCGCGCAACAGTTGCGACTCCTCGGTCGCGCGTGTCAGCGCATGGCTGCCGCGCCCCAGAACAGCCAGGGCGCGGTTCTTTCGCTTGAGCGCCTCACCCGTCCGCTTCCTTTCGGTGATATCGCGGATAACGCTCAACAACACCCTGTCGTCGCCGAAGTCCGCGCCGGCGGAACTGACCTCAACGTCGAAGGTCGTGCCGTCCTTGCGCCGATGGACGGTCTCAAAGAGCAGCCCCTTTGCGTCGGCCCGGCCCATCTGATCCGAGACGAGCGGCGCGGTGTCATCCGCCCTCAGCTCGTAAATCGTCTTGCCAAGCAGCTCGCCGCGATCATAGCCATATGCCTCGACCGCCATCCGGTTGGCCTCGACTATTCGGCCGTCCTGTGCGACGAAGAGCATGATGTCGCGTGAATGCTCCGAGAGCAGCCGATAGCGGCTGAGAACACGGGCTTCGAGCCTGCTCTCGGTGACATCCTCGCCGACGCTGGCTATGCCGACCACAGCCCCGGCCGAGTCCCTGAGCAGAGTGTTGTTCCAAGAGATCACGCGGGCCGCGCCCGTTTGAGTGAGGATTTCATTCTCATGGTGGGTAGGCATCTCTGCCCCGGCTAGCAGCTCAGAAAAGACACGTTTGAGTTCATCCCGCCCTTCGGCTGCGATGAAGGTGTCGAACCAGTTGCGGCCATGAACATCCTGCCTCTCGTACCCGGTCAATTCGAGCAGGTAGTCGTTACAAAAGGTAACCTGCCCTTCGGTGTCGACCGTCATGGCGACGAGTCGTAGATTCTCGAGCATGGTGCGAAATCTGCGCTCGCTCTCACGCAATGCTGCCTCCGACCACTTTTGCTCGGTGATGTCGCGGAACGTCAGCACCCCGCCAACTACCGACCCTGTACGCATGATGGGCGACGAGGTATAGCTGACGGGGAAGAGCGTGCCGTCCTTGCGCGTGAAGTAATCCTCGCCGACGCTAATCACCTCCCCTGTATTCAACACCGAAAGCAGTCTGCACTCTGCAGCCGGTAGCGGATTGCCCCCGCAGTCCTGAAAGTGAATAACATCGTGCATGCATCGCCCGAGCAGTTCGGTCTCAGTCCAGCCGAGTATTCGCTCGGCGGCGGGATTAACGAATGTCACTAACCCGTTAGCATCGAGCGCGTAGACACCTTCGGCCATGCTGGATGTGATGGCGCGTGTGAACTGTAGCTGGTTGGCCACCAGTCGCGCCTCCTCCGGGCCGACATCTGTGGTCGTATTGTCCGGCCCCGGGGCCGTTCGGTTCATCAGGTTAGAGATAGCCGAATCCCGGTCGCTCTCTATTAGAGACATGGTTGTTCCTCAAGTGATAAATGCATCCACTTCCTGCTCGACACCGGCTATTATCTGGGAGTAGTGGGCAAAGCCCCGTGGGAGAGGCAGCCGAGTAGGTCATTTTCCACAACATAGCGCCCACCTAGCGGGCACGCCGCTTGTCACTACAATCATTGGCAAGCGGCGTGCCGTCGTAGTTAGTTTCTAATATCTGCTTTGGTCTTCAGCCGCACAGTTTTCCGAAGACATCCGCCGCCACCTCGAATGGCTGCCCGTCGTGGTGCACAAAGACACTTTCGGCTACCGCGCGGGGAAGTTCGTCCGGCGCAACAAAATCGCGGTCGGCGCAGCCGCTCTCGTCGCGCTCTCGCTCAACGGCCTGGGACAAACCGGAATTACTTGCGGCCTATCGATGACCGTGCGTCGAGTGACAGTTCATTGACCGCTCAATTCCGGCGTTAAATGCTTCGTGGTATATGGCAGTGAGTTAACTTGTTGAATAAATAACACAGAAAATCTCGTAGATAGGATTGCTTAGGCGTTTACCTCCACGACTGGTGAGCGCGATTATCAAATGCTTACATCTCTGTGTTGAGAGTTTACTTATGAACCGTCGAGCATTTCGTTTGCTTCTCCTCTTATTCTTGTCCGCATTAGCAGGCGCTTGCGAGGGCGGCCAACCGCCCGAAGACCAGAAGCCTGAGATCACGCTGGAAAGTATCCGCGAAGATCTCAACGGTAAGCGGGTTAGGGTGCCGGCGGAGTCTGATACTTCGGAACCATCAAACTGGCGCTTCTTCCCCAATGAGCCGAAGGAGATTGAGATTTTAGAGAAGCAGCTTGAGGGCGATCGCGCGACATTCGTCATAGACCTGCGGACGCGCACGTCGCCGCGTGCGGAGCAACAAGGGACGACCAAAAAGCTTGCGGGTAAGCTTCGCTTGCATTACGAATTGCAATCGGGTTTTGCGTTGAGGACATGGGAGATTGTGCGAATAGAAAACATCTCCTTCATGTACCAGAAGGAATAACACGCACTTCATCTCCAAAGGTGCGGCGCGACTTTATCCGAATAGACAGCCAGCGCCAACAGCAGTCATCGAAGGTGTTTGTTGAACCATTCGAGAGTCCGCGTCCATGCGAGTCGAGCGGAGGCTTCGTCATAGCGCGGCGTCGTGTCGTTGTGGAAGCCGTGCTGCTTGCCCTCGTACATATACGACTCAAACCTCTTCTTGTTGGCCTTGAGCGCCGCCTCGTAAGGCCCGATGCCTTCGTTGATTCGCTGGTCTGCGCCTGCGTAATGAAACAATAGCGGCGCAGAAATCTTTGGAACGTCGTCTGCGCCCGCCTGCCGACCGTAGAACGCGACCCCGGCGTTGAGGTCTGCGCCGAGCCGCACAGCCAACTGGTTGACCATCCCGCCGCCGAAGCAGAAACCGACCGCGCCGAGTTTGCCTTTGGAATCCGGTCGCGCCTTGAGCCACCGGGCCGCCGCGACGAAGTCTTCGGTCATCTTCTTTCCGTCCACATTGCGGAAGAGCGCCGCGCCTTTCTCGTCCGTGCCGGGGAAGCCTCCGACCGAGGTCAAACCGTCGGGCGCAAAGGCGACGAAGTTTGCGATGGCGAGGCGACGCGCTACGTCTTCGATGTAGGGGTTGAGCCCCCTGTTCTCGTGAATGACGAGCACGACGGGCAGCTTTTTGCTTTTCGCCGGACGGGCCAGATACCCCTTGATCGAGCCGTTCCCCGCGGGCGACTGCACGACCTCGTAACCTACCTTGATACGTTTGTCGTCGTGCGGCACCTGTTGCGCCCAGACGTAGTTCGGTCTCAGGCTCTCGAAGATTGCGGCGACGGTCAGTCCGCCGACCGCGAACCTTGCAGCGCGGTCGAGGAAGGTGCGTCGGTCGATGTCGCCGTGTTGATACTCATGAAAGAGGTCTAACAGTTCCTGCGGATAATCACTCGCTGCTTTACGTTCCATTCTTCCTCCTCGAATGAGGGTGTAAGCGAGATAAGCGTTTGCACTCCCACCTCGCCTGTGAGCCGTCGAAGGCCGCACAAGCCCGCGCTCCTAACCGCAAAATCGTTTCATAAATTAACACGTCAAGGGCTTTTCTCTAATTGAATCAAGCCTTCCTTTCGAAATGCGGTTTTCATAGTCTAAGATTTGAGACAAATTCGTCCTGAGGAGCAACCGACGATGAGTGAAGACAAACTGTCGCGAAGGGAAATGCTGCGTCAAGCGGCTTTGGCGGGATTGGGCGTTGCGGGCGCTAAAGCTGTGGCAACGGCGGAAGAGAGCGAAAGCGCGTTGGAGTCGCTCGTCGCGGGGCCTCCGCCCAAACACCGTTCGATGATTAACGTGCCGTTCAAGCGTTATGCGACGGTGCGTCTGGCCGTTGTGGGAACGGGTTTGCGCGGGCGCGGCGTACTGCGCGAGTTCTTAAATGTGCCGGGCGTACAGGTGACAGCGCTTTGCGATGTCGTCGAGGAGAAGGTTCTGCAAGCAAAGGCTCTGGTCGAAAAGGCCGGACAGAAAACGCCCGCTCTCTACTTCAAAGGAGAGCGCGGGTACGAGCAGTTGGTCAGGCGCGACGACGTTGATTTCGTCTATATCGCCACGCCGTGGGAATGGCATGTGCCGCAATCCTTAGCCGCGATGAACGCGGGCAAGCACGTCGGGGTGGAGGTTCCGGCCGCCTACACAATCGAAGATTGCTGGAAGCTGGTTGACGCGTCGGAGCGGACTCGGCGGCACTGCGTCATTATGGAGAACTGCTGTTATGACTATGACGAGCTGCTGGTCTTAAACATGATTCGCGCGGGACTCTTGGGCGAGCTCATCCACGGCGAGTGCGCCTATAACCACGACCTGCGCGAAATACTTTTTGAGACCAAAGATGAGGGATTGTGGCGGCGGCGGCATCACACTTTACGCGACAGCAATCTTTACCCGACACACGGTCTCGGCCCGATGGCTAATTATCTGAACATCAATCGCGGCGACAAGTTTGATTATCTGGTCGCGATGAGTTCAGGCCATCTGGGGCTTGAAGCGTATCGCAAGGAGCATCTCGCGGCTGACGACCCGCGCCAGAAGGAAGTGTATAAGTGCGGCGACTACAACACGTCGCTTATCAAAACCGCGAAGGGCCGCTCAATCATGCTGCAACACAACGTCTCGACCCCGCGCCCATATGATCGCATCAACCTGATTCAGGGAACGAAGGGCATCTTCCGCGACTACCCCTCGCGCGTATTTATTGATGGACAGGATGGCGGCCACGTCTGGCAGAGTACGGATAAGTTTAAGACAAAGTATGAGCACGAGCTTTGGCGCAAAGAGGGTGAGACGGCGCGACGGTTAGGCGGGCACGGCGGGATGGATTATCTGATGTGCCACCGTTTGATTGAATGTATGCGGCAGGGCCTTGCGCCGGATATGGATGTTTACGACGCAGCCGCGTGGAGCGCACCCGGTCCCCTGAGTGAAATCTCCGTCGCCAGAGGCTCCGCCCCCGTCAGATTCCCGGACTTCACGCGTGGACGCTGGGCCGAGGAGCGGAGGTCTGTGCCGTAATCAGTGAAAACAAAACGCGCGCTTGCCGTGTGGGGAAAACAGGGGCTTTGAGCCGAAGACGCTTTGGCGCTTCGCTCATTTGTAAGCTGTTTTGTTCGCACGCTTCAAACGCCTCGCATTCCTGCAAGCGCGAGCATGCGTAAGAAGAGACTGAAGCGGCGTGAGAGGAGCGCCCTTTCATTTTCTCCCACAACAGAGCGGGCGAAAGAAGGCGCTTTGAACGCCTTCCGCTCCGCCGTAACTTCACATCTATTTGAAGATGTTGTGAGACGCTACAAGCTCTCTGTAAGCGTCAAACCGGATGACCGCTCCGCCAATCAGAGTCTCAATGTTCTATTCGACTTTAGACCTCAAGCCGGGTGGATTGCGTAGGTCTCGCACACAGGCTCGCATGCCGCGCACTCGATGCAATCTTCGGTCACCGTGAGTGTTCCGTCTTCCGCCGCCACAATCGCTTCGACCGGGCAGGCGTTAACGCATTCGTTATCCATCAGACACTTCTCTGTCTCTATGACGTATGGCACTTATGATCTCCTTGAAATATATCTGGAAGGTTGGCCTTCCCAATAAGGACTACGGGCAAACCAAATGCCCTATATGTGAGCGTGGCTTAAAAGACGGGGGAAACACGAATAGGATTATGTTTTTCGGGCCTTTTTAGCGCCTCTTAACCTTGGTGAGCGATAGAAGGAATCAAGGGATAATTGTGCGGCAAGTGAAATTCACCCACAGCACTGGGGATTATTCAGCATAAGCGTTGCGATTCTTTCCTATCAGAGCCAACCACTCCACCTTTGCTATGAGCAAAATTTGCCACACTTCTTTCTTATAGACACAACCACAGCAGCACAAGTCGCCTGCGGGAGCGATTGGACCGCCTATCAGTAGTAAATGACTTTTTTTCGAAAAGCATAATGCGCTGAATGTAGCGGATGCTTTTACATTACGGATTGGATAATCAAGCCTTGCCTGGATTGTGAAAGAACGGCGGACGAGCAACTCTAGTCAGTACGACCAGGGGTTATAATCGGGATCGACGCGCGCCTGATAGTAGGTATAGAAGGCGTGGCGGTTGATCTCGGGGATGAGTGGGGCCGCCTTTTCCGGGTCCAGATTCAGCTCAAAGGCTGCGTCTGCGAATTCGTGCGTGGGGAACAACACCTCCGACGGCTCCGCGGCTGCCCACGCAGCGAAGGCCGCCTCCGCCGTCGCGGTCTTCCCTTCGTTGAGCGCGCGCGCGGCGAAGCGCGATAAATGGTGGCCGTGCGAAAACCAAGGGTGCAGGATGTGATCGCCCTCAAAGCCTGCGTGCTCAAGCTCGATGACGTATTCGGGGCAACGCTCGCGCAGCTCGCGCACAAGCGCGGCCTGCCTGTGTGCGCTTTCGTGGTTGGCAACTGGTAGTCGTAGAAGGTCGAGGTTCTCACTGAGCGTCTTCTGCTTAGCCTTGAGGGAGGTAGCATCGAAACGCTCAGGCATGCGCCGGGCCCACGTGCGCAGCGTGGAGCTTTTGATGGACTCCTCAGAAAGCTCTCCATCGCCCCCCGCGAAGCGCAACACCTGTTCGATCAGCGCGATGCCGCGCGCGTTGGCCCGCCTGAGCGCTTCGATCTGCCGCGTCGTCTTGTAGGTCAGCAAAAGTCCCGGATCGTTTCGCACGTCTTTGGCTCCGGCAGCAAAGACCTCCTCGCGCTCCATCCTTGACAGCAAGAGCAACAGCTCCGCCGGATCGAAGATTTGGCTGATGCCGCCGCCGAAGTCGTTATCATCCTCTGGGTCGGCTTCGAGCAAAGTGAAGATAAGCCGATAGGTGTCGGGCGCGGTTGAAGGGTCGGCGCCGCGAATCCGGCCCACGCACACTTCCCCGCCCCCCACACTTGTGCGCGAGACCAGCTCGATTTTCAACCATTCAAGGAAGAGCGAGACCTCGTGGCGATTGCGTGCCGGCAGGGGGTTGCCGGGCCATTCTCTGACAGGTTCTGCGGGGGCGTTGGCATCGGTCGGTGTCATAGTCGTTTGCGACCCGGTCACGGTCGCCGGGGCGTGTGTGCGGGCGGCCTCGATGAGCGTTACGAGATCGCTCGCCCAGAGGCGCACGCTTCGGTCAGGTGTTTTCACACTCGTCTTGTTCGGCCAGCCAACGGTCTGCGCCTCTCGGACCGAGTCCTCGGCTTGCATGAACAGTTCCTGCGCAGCCTGCGACAGGATCGCGTAAGTCATCAGGCCGCGCGTGTTGGTCGTCGGCCCGCCGCCCCCGCGAGTGATGACCTCGAACCAGCCGTAGTTCAGTTCGTGCGGCCTGCAGAGGTCGAAACTCATTGTGCTGCCATCGGTCAGGGGCACGGTCAGCAGTCCGCCGTCGAGGCGCGCGGATGGCCGGCGCAGGTCGAACGAGCGCGCGTAGCGCTTTTGCCCCGGAAGGCTAAGGAAGAAGAGCCCGAACCAAAGCGCCGCGAAGAGAATGACGACCCACGCACCATCTATAGCGGAGGTCAGCAGCAACAGCAGGCCCGTGAGCGAGGCGGCAGTCAACAGCGAGAGGACGACTGCGCCTACGCCGACCCAGAAGCTTACCCAACGCGAGCGCCGGACGGGCACGCTGAGCGAGCCTTGCAAGTCTTCTGTGCCGCCCGACTGAATGTGTTCGCCACTCTTCAGCGAGTCGGGCCGATTCACGGCGAGGGCTCCCGCGCTTCGACCGTAGTGTTTACGTCGTGCGCGCCCTCGACGAACCGTCTTGAGCTTTCGAGGTACCGGGCTTGCGCTTCACGGTATTCGTCGTGCCCCGGTGCAACGGCCCGCCCGCGATTGTCGAGCCATCTGATTAACCGGCCATCGGCAAAGTAGAAGCGTTCCTCCACCGTCTTCGACACCTTGCCGGACATCGGCGCGTCGTACATCTCGCGCCTGTAAAAGACGAAGATCAACTCTCTACCTCGATAGTAAAACTCCTCCAACGAGCGGCCCGTCTCCCCCAAGTGCGTCGTCGCTAACTTCACTACCTCAGCCCCGTCGAAATAAGCGACCAGCTCGCCGCCCTCGGTCGAGAAGCCCGATAACTCTTTTTTCACTACCCTGTACTTCGTCAAGTTCTTATTGATGGCCGCGTACCGCTCTCGTATGGAGGAGATTGCCTCTTTCTCCTGAGGATTATTTGCCGATGCCCGGCTCGCGACATTCGTCGGCCCGGATAAAGCGAATAGCAACACAACAAATACGCTCAAAGCTTTTTTCATCAGCCCTCTTTGACCTCTCTCCATCTTGATCTTAATTCAGGGTCTAATTTGTCACTGTCAATATCATCGATCTTTTGTCCGAGTAATAAAATGTGATCGTGCATCCGGCGGCTTCAACTTCTATTCGCTGCCCCGCTCTCATGAGCATCCCGCGTTCAGTCATCTTACTTAATAGTGAGTAGTGGGGAAAATCGGAAATCGCCGCCGGAAAGAAGGCGTAGCGGCAGAGGCCGCTCGGGGATCGTCTCAGTTCTCTCTCAACACTATATCGCTGCGCAAAAGCGGCATTCAAAGAGGAAGAGTATAAGATCAACGCGTCAGTCTAGAAGACGTGTAAAGTACGCCGGTAGTCTTCACCCAAAACCTCAACGGTGCGACACATCTCGTAGAGTCGTGATCTCAGACGCACCCCGATACGATCCTCTAATGTTTCTTCCGCCGCGTGACGACGCTCGTCCGCGTAGTTGGTCGTGAAGATCGTCAACTTCCGTTCGTTGTAGCGCGTATTGATGATCTGCATCATCGTGTCGCGCACCCAGTCGGTCGGCTTCGATGCCCCGAGTTCGTCAAGGACCAAAACTTCCACCTCGTAAACGGGCGCGAGTACCTTTAATTCCGATGTCTGTGAGACGGGGTTGTAGGAGCCTTGGATTTCCTTGAGGAGCGCGCCGAATTCGTAGAACAGGCAGGCTATTCCCTTTTCAATGAGGCCGCGCAGGATAGCCGCTGACAGGTGCGTCTTACCCGTCCCGACCGGCCCCATCAAGAGTAAGCCACGTTCAACTGCCGGGTATTCGTCCACCAATTTGAAAGCATAGTTGAAGGCCTGGAGTTGTGTGCCATTACCCGGCGCGGGATGGTAATTAGCCAGCGAGCAGCGCTCATATCGGCGCGGGATGCGTGCAGATTCAATGAGCTTCGCCTGTAGCCCTTCGGTGCGACAACGGCAACGCCTGGCGCCCTTGCCTGCGACGACTTCCATACCTGTCCCGTAGCAGGAGGAACAAGGTGATGGATTGTTTGGCGGTGAGACATGTCGTGCGACTTCAGAGTCGCAGTCTGGCGCTGTGGAAGAGACAACGGAGAGCGGATATTTCTTCGCTGGTTGTGCCGGCATAGTTTAAGGTCATCTCCTTTCGCTACGCTCGCGCAGAATGTTTTGTGCTACGTCGCGCACTCGCGGAGCATCCTCCGGCAAGAGCCATCCGCCGCCTTCCAAACAGATATCAGAAAGCGTCACCTCGATTGACTTGCCTTGCGTCTCAAGAAGCGCCACGCAGGTCTCGGCCGTCTCCCGTACCTCTTCGGACGAAAGCCTGTGCGCGACAGGCGGCGTGTAAGAATCAGTTGCAGAGCGCCCAACTTCCAGGCCAGCGCGAACGCGGCGCTCCCGTTCATCAAGCGTGCCGTGCTTCCGGAGCAGGTCGTAAGTTTCGTGCTGAGCGACGCGCACGGCCTTCGGCAGCGCTTTCGTCTCGAACCACTCGCGGGTGCGAGCCATCTCGCGGGTGGCGGTCTGCGCGGCGGCTTGTGTGGCCGCCGCTTTCACGCACGGCTCAAGTTCCCTCTTCAGCCGCTCGACTATCTCGACCACCGAAACCGTGCCGGAGTGTTGGAGTGATTCCAATTCCCTTCCCTCCTCGTGAATCTGGGTGCGCGACTGGGGGTCGAGATGCGGGGGCGGGTCGAGATGCGGGGGCGGGTCGAGAACTATTTTACCGACCGGTTTTGTGTCCGCGCCGTTTTTTGGCGCGTGCGGATTTATATCTGAATCTGAAACTTCTTGAACAGCGAAGCTGTCATTAAAGGCTGGTTCATTCGGTGAAGCAGGAGGCTCATGGGATGAAGCAGGAGGAAAACGCAAAATTTTTTGACCCACCGCGGCGGCACGGACGCCGATGGAGGCGCTCGCCCGGTTGAGAAAAATCCTCACGCCGACGCCGTTCTTGCCCGCGAAATATCCGATGA
>CBDUCU010000034.1:0-14437 GCA_965365725.1 uncultured bacterium
CGAGGGCGAGGCCGCGTTCTACGGGCCGAAGATCGACTTCAAGGTCGAGGATGCCATCGGACGACTCTGGCAGTTGGGAACCGTGCAATACGACTTCAATCTGCCCGAACGCTTCGAGCTTGAATACATCGGCGAAGACAATCGACCGCACCGCCCCGTGATGGTGCATCGAGCTCTTTTTGGCTCGGTCGAGCGTTTCTTTGGCGTATTAATCGAACACTACGCGGGCGCGTTTCCGCTGTGGCTTGCGCCCGTACAGGTCGCGGTGCTGCCGATTACAGACCGCGTCAACGATTATGCAGAAAGCATAGCGCGCAACTTACGTGAATCAGGTCTGCGCGTTGAATCGAATCTGCGCGGCGACAAGATCGGTGCGAAGATACGCGACGCGCAGTTGAAAAAAGTGCCTTTTATGCTCGTGCTAGGCGACCGCGAAGTTGAGGATGAAAAGGTCGCTGTTCGTGAACGCACAAAGGGCGACATCGGCGTGATGTCGCTTGATGAATTTAGAGAGATGGCGCAGGGGCTGATTGCCTCGCGCGCGCTTGTCAACACAGAGTCTTGAGTCTTTAGTTGAGAGGCTTGAGTCAATAACAAACTCTTCTGTTTTTGACTTCTGACTTCTGACTTCTGACTCGTGACTCCTGACCCGAGGAGGTGTTGCAATAGCAGGATTTCGTGGACGCGGCCAGCGTTTTGATAATCGACGCGCTCCGGTGACGCGCATCAATGAAAGAATTCGCGTGCCTGAAGTGCGCGTGATTGGCGACGACGGCGAACAGCTCGGCGTGATGGACACGCGTAGCGCCGTCCGCCTTGCGCGCGAGAAAGGTCTGGATTTGGTCGAAGTTGCGGCCACAGCAGACCCGCCCGTCTGTCGCATCATCGACTTCGGCAAGTTCCAGTACGAAGCGAAAAAGAAGGCGAACGAGGCGAAAAAGAAGCAGGTCACGATCACCGTCAAGGAAGTAAAATTTCGACCGGGCACGGACGATCACGACTACAACTTCAAGATGAAGCACGCGCGCGAGTGGCTCGACGAGGGCGACAAAGTAAAGGCCACAATCTTCTTTCGCGGGCGCGAGATCACGCACCGCGAGCTTGGCGCGCAGCTTCTCGAACGACTTGAAAAAGACCTTGCGGCTTTCGCCGAGGTCGAGCAGCGACCGCGCATGGAAGGCAACCAGATGTTTTTGGTCTTTGCGCCAAAAAAGCACAAGACCTCAAAACACGATGCGGCAAAGACAGATGCGGGCGGCCAACGTCAAACAGAGCCGCGCCCACCACAGCAGTCGCAACAGCAACCGCAGCAGCAACAAGCGGCTGCCCCTTCATCGAACGAGGGCAACGCCGAAAGTTAAATTGTATTTCAGATTTGTATCTGAAAGCCGCCATCATACAAGCGACAAGCTTTCAGAAGTACAAAAGCAAAAGCTGACGGCTGACAGCCGATAGCTGACAGCTCATCAAAGGAGAAGTAATCATGCCGAAACTTAAAACGCACAAGGGCGCGGCCAAACGCTTCCGCACGACCGCCAACGGCAAGGTCAAACGCGGACACTCGCACGCGCGCCACATTCTGACTTCGAAATCAACCAAACGAAAACGTCAGCTCGACATCGACGTGATGGTTTCTGAATCGGACGAGGATCGTATCAAGAGAATGCTGCCCTACGGGCGGAGCTAATTAAAAGCTGTTCTTTGTCAATGGTCAGTTGTTCGTCGATGACGATCGGCGTGATAAAAATGTGTTTTGCAACTGACGGCGAGCAAACGGACAGAATTTTTAGGAGGATTTAAATCATGCCGAGGGCAAAACGAGGAAATAAGCGCACCGAGAAACGGAAGAAGATTCTCGGGTTGGCGAAGGGTTATCGCGGGACTAAGTCGAAGCTGTATCGTTCGGCCAAAGAGTCGGTCGAGCGCGGGTTAAAGTTCGCCTACACGGGTCGCAAGCTTAAGAAACGCGACTTCCGCAGTTTGTGGATCGTCCGCATCGGAGCAGCCGCGCGCATCAATGGGATGAATTATTCGCAATTCATGCACGGTCTGAAGGTGGCCGGTGTCGAGCTTGACCGTAAGGTGCTCGCAGATATTGCGGCCAACTCACCCGACGTATTTGCAGAACTTGCGGGACAGGCCAAGAGCGCCATCGATAATCATCAACAGCAACAGGCGGCCTAAGTTTTTTTCGCCTTGCGAGGACTCATAATGGGGTCTGAAGTTTTGGATTACGAAGGACAGATCGAGACGGTGCGCGAAGCGTTCGAGCGTGAGTTCGGACGCTTCGCGGTCTTACGCGTCGAAGGCGGAGCATCGGGCCTCAAACTAGCCGAAGCCGAAGCCACTTTGCGAGAACTGGCCGATCTGCGCACGCGCCAGACTGGAAAAAAGAGCGAGCTTTCGCAATTGATGAAACTCGTCGGGCGCGTCTCCGCCGAAGAACGCGCCGCATTTGGTCAGCGCGTGCAGACGTTGCGCGCCGAGATTGAATTCGCGCTTCAAGCGGCGGAAAACGTTCTGCGCGCGCATATCGCCGCCGAGAAGGTCGAGCGTGAGCGTATCGATGTAACGTTGCCCGGTCGTCGCCCTCGTCGTGGCCATCTGCATCCAATCACGCTCGTTCGCCAGCGCATCGAAGACATCTTTGTTTCGATGGGCTACACGGTCGAAGACGGGCCGGAAGTCGAAACGGACTTTTACAACTTCACCGCGCTCAACATCCCTGAGCTGCACCCGGCGCGCAGCCCGCAGGACACTTTCTATACCGAGAGCGGGCTTGCGCTGCGTTCGCAAACCTCGACCGTGCAGATTCACGCGATGCAGCACTCGCTTCCGCCTCTGCGAGTCATCGCACCGGGTCGCGTCTTCCGGCGCGATACTCCGGATGCGACGCACAACCCGATGTTCTATCAGGTCGAAGGCTTGCTCGTTGACCGCGATATCAACATGGGACATTTGCGCGGCACGCTCACCGAGTTCGTCAAACGACTCTTCGGCCCGGACACGCGGACGCGCTTTCGTCCGTCCTATTTTCCGTTCACCGAACCGAGCATGGAGGCAGACTATTCCTGCTTCAAATGTCGCGGTGCGGGCTGCCGCATCTGCAAACATTCGGGTTGGATAGAATTGGGCGGGTCGGGCATGGTGCATCCCAACGTCCTGCGGACGGTCGGCATCGACCCGGAAGAGTTCACAGGTTTTGCCTTCGGACTCGGCATCGACCGCATGTGCGGCCTGCTCTATGAGCTTGACGACATACGCCTTCTCTTTGAGAACGACGTTCGCTTCCTCGAACAATTCAACTGAGCTTCAATCGTCAATCGTCAATCGTGAATAGATAAAATCCTGTTTCTCACGATTGACGATTGCCAACTTAACTTTCACGTCTTTATGAACATCAGCTACAACTGGCTTTGTGAACTCGTCGATGTAACGCTTGCGCCGCGCGCTCTGGCGGAGCGTTTGACGATGGTGGGTCTTGCGGTGGACGCGGTGCACGAGGCAGGTGCAGATTTCGTGTTGGAGATTGACCTTACATCAAACAGGCCGGATTGTTTGTCGCATCTCGGAGTGGCGCGCGAAGTAGCGGCGATTGAGGGAAGTGAAGTCCGCTTGCCTGCGACGATGGTTGCGCGGATGGATGAAAAAGCATCTGATTTTGCATCCGTCGAGATTGTTGACGAGCAGTTGTGCCCGCGTTATGCGGCTCGCGTTGTGCGAGGTGTGAAGATAGCACCATCTCCCGCGTGGATTGTTGAGCGTTTGCAGGCCATCGGTCAGCGTCCGATCAACAACGTCACAGACATCACAAACTTCGTGTTGCACGAACTCGGTCAACCGCTTCATGCCTTCGATCTGTCGACTCTTGCGGAGCGCAAAATCGTCGTGCGACGCGCGCGCGCAGGTGAGAAGCTAAAAACTCTCGACGGCGCGGAGCGTACGCTTGACGGCGAGATGCTCGTTATTGCCGATGCTGCGCGCGCCGTCGCTCTGGCAGGCGTAATGGGCGGCGAAGAGACAGAGATAACTGACTCAACAACGGATGTGCTGATCGAGAGCGCATACTTCAAACCTGAGTCCGTCCGGCGCACTTCAAAACAGCTTGGCCTTCAAACGGAAGCCTCTTATCGTTTCGAGCGCGGAATAGATTACGAAGGTGTGCGGCTTGCGCAGGATCGTTGCGTCGCTCTCATCTGCGAGATTGCCGGCGGCGCGGCAAGCATTGATGCAATCGACGTTTACCCGCGCAGGATTGAGCGCGGCACGGTTGCGCTCAGGCCCGAACGCATAGAGAAAATCACTGGCCTGGATGTTCCAACAGACGAAAGCGAACGCATCCTCGTTTCGCTCGGTTTTGAGAAGACTCTGGATGGGGATGACGATTCAATGAGTTTTGTTGTTCCATCTTGGCGTGGAGATGTTTCAATCGAAGAGGATTTGGTCGAAGAGGTTGCGCGCCATTACGGTTACGACAAGATGACGGACGCGCTGCCGCCTTCGGCTGTCGCGGGTGAATATCGAAAGGGTGAACGACGCACGCGCGCCGCAAAGCTCGCGCTTCAAGCTCTTGGGTTTGACGAGGCGATAAATTTCAGCTTTATCAACAGTGAGAGCATCGATCAATTCGAAGCTCTGCCAGCACTAAGAGATTCCGAGATCGAGAAGGATGCCGGATCGGTCATTTTGTCGAACCCGATTATCGAAGGCGCGGGCTTGATGCGACCGACGCTTCTGCCCGGACTTCTCGAAGCGATTCGTCATAATCTCAATCACGGCACACGAAACGTGCGTCTGTTTGAAACCGGCCACGTCTTTGGTGCAGGCGCACAAGGCGAACGTCCTATAGAACGCGATGCATTGGCGCTTGCATTGACGGGCGGGGCGATTCAAGAGGGAACGGCAGCAGCGGCCCGCGAGCTTGATTTTTATGATTTGAAAGGCGCGCTCGAAGCCGCGCTCAACGCTTCGAGCATTCACGGCATCGAGTTTGAGGCAGCAAGCATCGTGCATCTGCGCGAGGGGCAAGCCGCGCGTCTCAAACGCGCGGGCGAGACGATTGGTTTTGCGGGTCGCTTGAGTGACGCGCTTGCATCATCATTAAAATTCCGCCAGCCCGTCTATCTCGCCGAGATAGACTATGGAGTGCTGCTTGAGACGCAGGAAACTGCACCACGCTACACGCCGCTTGCGCGATATCCATCAGTCGTGCGCGACGTATCGCTCATCGTCAATCGTCGGGTGACATTTGCCGAATTGCGCCGCGCCGTCGAGTCGCTCCATCTGTCAGAGTGCCGCAGCGTTTCACTTGTAGATGTTTACGAGGGCGCAAATCTGCGCGAAGACAGCCGCTCGATAACGCTCCGGATAGAGTATCGTTCAGATGAGCGCACGCTTCGTGACGAAGAGGCCGACCAGATGCACGCGCGAGTCGTCGAAACATTCGAAACAAGCTTCGGCGCGCAGCTCAGAATCTGACAGTCCGTTGTCCGTAGCCGGTTGCCCTTTGTTCGTGCAGCATAATTTCTGTACTTACTAACGAAACTTCAGAAGCTAACGGACGAAAACAATGGACAACTGACGACGCACAACTGGCCGCCGATTTTTTATCCTTGCGCTCACGCCTGTGAAGTCGCATAATCATGCTCCGTTTTTGACGACGCGTTTTTTGAGGTGACGCGATGGCCGGACTAACCGGACTCGAAAAATTTTCACACCTAGAAGATAAAATCTACCGCACCATTGAGCTGACCAAGACCCTCCGACAGGAGAAAGAGTCGCTTGAGCGTGAGGTCAATACGCTCAGGCGTGAGTTGGGGAACCTGCTCGACGAAAAGGATCGTCTCGAAACGCACGTTGAGCGTCTGATGTCGGAGCGCGACACGATTCGCACAAAGGTCGAAGCCATGCTCGACGCTATCGCCGTTCTCGACCCCGAAGCGGCAGAAGTGATGCGCCGTTAGAAGTGCGCAAGTAATTTTCAAAATCGTCCCACCGCAAAGGCAGTTTATGAGCGCAGTGAAAGGCCCGATGGATCCTTCAGGCACGCCGACCATCAGGGTCGAGATTTACAACCAGACCTACAACATTCGCTCTGACGGCGACAGCGAGTACGTCACAGGTCTCGCGGAGTTTGTCGATTCGCGGATGCGCGAAATCTCTTCGGGGACGCTCACCGTCGATTCGCTCAAGGTCGCCATTCTCGCCGCGCTCCACATTGCCGACGAACTCCATCGTCTCAAACGCCTCCATGAACAGGCTGATCAGCAGCTTGCCGCACGCAGCAGCGAATGCGCCGAGATGCTCGACCGGCTTTTAAAGGCGCGTAGCGCCGTCTCCGAACAACAAAGCCACAGCCAGACGATAAATTTCGCGTGAATCGTAGTTGGTAAATCGTCAATCGTTAATCTTAAATCGAGGTTGAATCAATTTAGGATTCACGATTGACGATTTCCGGTCTTACTTCTTGTCACCCGGTCGCCCGTCGCTGTATTATCTTTCTTGGCAGAGGGATTTGATTCTGCGCGGTTCGTCACCGATTTACGATGATTGAGCCAACGCCGTTTGAAAGGGAGACCGATGCCGCCGGCCAGTGCAGTCCCTCATTGACAGGGAACTACCGGAGGCCGGGGCTTTTTTAAGGTCACCCACCTGTTAGCGCAGGTTCAATTACGGCTTCGGAGCGGCTGACGCGGTTTTCCCTCTGCCAATTGCCGTAAATTGTAAACCGTCAATCGTAAGTCGAATCTGCTTTCTCCATTTACGATTGACGATTTACGATTTACGGCTTTTCACTATCTATGAAAGTTTTGATGATCGGAGACGTGGTGGCCCGGCCCGGACGCATCGCCGTGCTTGAGCGCATACAGGATTTGCGCGAGCAGCATGCGGTCGATTTAGCCGTGATGAATGCCGAAAACGTCGCTGGTGGATTCTCAATCACGCCTTCGCTTGCCGAAGAACTATTTGCCTCCGGTATCGACGTGATGACCTCAGGCAACCACATCTTTGATAAACGCGAAGCCATCGATTACATCGACCGTCAGCCGCGTCTGCTACGACCTTACAACTATCCGAAGGGCACGCCGGGTCGCGGACTGTGGACGGGTGAGGTGCGCGGCACGAAGGTCGCCATACTCAACCTGATGGGGCGCGTCTTTATGCCGCCCACGCACGACGACCCTTTCCGCTCCGCCGATGATGCGCTTGCAAGTCTCGACGAAAACGTCCGTGTCTGTCTTGTCGATATGCACGCCGAGGCAACTTCCGAAAAGTATGCGATGGGGTGGTATTTGGACGGGCGCGTCTCGGCGGTCGTCGGCACGCACACTCATGTCCAAACGGCCGACGAAAGGATTCTGCCGCAAGGCGCAGCCTACTTAACCGACATTGGTATGACCGGCAGCTACAACGGCGTGATCGGGATGGAAAAACAGGACGTAATTGCGCGCTTCACAAACCCTACGCACCGCCGCTCCGAACACTCCAAAGGCGATGTTAAAATTTGCGCTGCCCTCATCGATATTGACGAAGAGACAGGCCGCGCGCGCACGATCTCGCGGCTCTCTTTGAAACACGAATCTTGATGAAAGTTGTGAGCAATGAAGGATGAGTGATGAATTAAAGGAGGGCTGTTTTCAACTCATTACTCATCACATTATTGCTACTCCGGCGGCGTGCTTTCAGGGACGCGCTCGGCGCGTGTGTCGGCGACGGGCGGGGCGCCCAATGCGAGACGATAGGCTTCGGGCATTGAGATGACGCGGTTGTTGCGGTCTGTGACGACATGTCCTGTCTCGCCTTCGGCGATGACTGTGCCGTCGGAAAGTCGGATAATTTCATAGCCGAAACGGACGGAGCGGCGGCGTAGTTCTGTGACATGCGTGCGGATGAGAAGTTCATCGTCGTAATAGGCTGGAGCCTTGTAACGACAGTAGCTTTCTGCAACGACGAGAAAGGCGCGGTCGTTCTCTTCCATGTCTTTATAGGCAAAACCGCGCGCGCGGCAGAATTCAGTTCTGCCGATTTCAAACCAGACAAGATAGTTGGCATGATAGACGATGCCCATCCGGTCGGTCTCGGCGTAGCGCACGCGCACGGCCGTCTCATGCCAACCTTCATACAGAGCATCTTCTGCGACCGCTTCAGTCATCGAAAACATATACCGACTGCCTCAAATAATTTTGTTCGGGCAGTGCGGGGGAAGAGAGTTTTGAAGAACGTGTGCGGAATATAAGAGCGAAGGGTTCAAGATGTCAAAGAGAAATATTAGAAACATCGTCGCGCAGATAGCGCTCACAGGTACTCTTTTGACCGTGTTTACGAGCGGCGCAGGACTCGCTCAAACGGCGAAGCCCGCAGCAGTCGTTAACCCGAAAAGCGCCGCCGTGCGCGAGGCGACAAATGAAGTGCTTCGTGAGACAAGCGGGCTACGGCAGCTCAAGGTCTTACGTCCGGTTGAGAGCGGCGCACAATCGCGCCCGGACATCGAGCGGATGCTGATCGCCAATCTCAATGAAAGCACGAGCCCGGAGGAACTGCGCGTCTCGGAAGTGGCGCTTAAAAAATTTGGTCTTGCGCCCGCCGACTTTAACCTACGAACGCTCATCATCAATGTCTTAACCGAGCAGATTGCAGGTTATTACAGCCCGAAAACTCAAACTTTCTATTTGGCTGACTGGGTCAATCTTGACGGCCTTAAGCCCGTTATCGCGCATGAGCTGACGCACGCGCTGCAAGATCAACACTTTAATCTTCGCCGCTTCGAGAATTGGCCGAAGCACGATTCCGACGCAGAGCTGGCGGCGCAGGCTCTGGTCGAAGGCGACGCGACCGTGTTGATGATGCAATACGTGCAACAGAATCCGGCGCGCGCGCTTGCGCTCTTTAAGTCGATGGGGCAAAGCTCGACCGAACAACTCGACCGCGCCCCGCGTTCTCTGCGCGAGACTCTCATGTTTCCTTATGAAATGGGTTTGGTGTGGGCTTCGCGCGTGCACGCAAAGGGCGGGTGGACGTTGATCTCGCAGGCGTACACCGACCTTCCAAAATCGACTGAGCAGATTATGCATCCCGAAAAGTATTTTATGCGCGAAGAGCCTGTGAAGAACATCGCATGGCAGGATGCATCAAACCTTTTAGGCAAGGGATGGCGCGTCACCGACCACGATGTAAACGGTGAATGGGGCTACTATCTTTTGCTCGACGAGTTTTTGAAAGCAAAGCCTGATTCGCTCAAGGCGGCAGCCGGTTGGGGAGGCGACCGCTATGTGCTTTACGAAGGGCCGAGCCGCAACGACGTTTTAATCATGCAATACACACAATGGGACAGCGAAACGGACGCACAGGACTTCTTTGAAGCATACTCAAAGCGCACGCGACGACGCTACACTCATGACTCGACACAAGGCGTGCAGGACAAAGGCTCAACTACTTTAACTTTAACGACGAGCGAAGGCGGCGTTCGCATCGAGCGCCGAGGCTTGCGCGTATTGATTGCTGAAGGACTTCCTGCAAACGCAAAGCCGGAACTTCTCAATAAACTTTTCCAGTAGCGGTAACGGCTGGCACGAATTTGCGCTTGGCATCCTCCGTTTCTTCGTGAAGTGGCTATTCGTGTTCGCGTATAGTGAATTTCGTTTCTCTTCGGTGTGGACGCAGAGGTTGCACAGAGAAATCATTTCAGAGTTCAAATATGAGATTTGAAACTCCCGCGCAGCCTCTGCGCTGAAATACTCGATCACCCCACATTTAATTATCAACAGAGCCTATTGCGCGAGGCTCGTTGTCTTGCCTCGCGCCGGTGTGCTATTTTTCAGACATATCCAAGCTTTTATAACCTGATGAAAGATCTGTGTTCGGCCACGTTTGTTCAAAGGGCCGGAGAAGGTCTCAAAGCGTGATGAAGTCTGAAGCAACGCCGAACGCGAACGAGACGCGCACGCGCATGCGTGAGTTAACGGAAGAATTGCGCTCGCTCGAAGCGCGTCTGCGCCTGGGCGGCGGCGAAGACAAAATCGAGCGGCAACATCAACAGGGCAAACTCACCGCGCGCGAGCGCATCCGCCTTCTGCTCGACCCCGAAACCTATTCGCAAGAGATCGGACTGCTGGTTGCGCACGACGAATACAAGGGCGCGGCTCCGGCAGCCGGAGTTGTGACGACCGTTGGTCGCGTGAGTGGGCGCGAGTGCGTCATTGTCGCAAACGACGCGACCGTCAAGGCCGGCTCGTGGTGGCCCGAGACGATCAAGAAAATTTTGCGTGCGCAAGAGATTGCCATGCGCTCGCGCGTGCCGATTATTTATCTGGTGGATTCGGCGGGCGTAAATCTTCCATATCAGGGCGGCGTTTTCCCGGGCCAATACGGCGCGGCGCGCATCTTCTATTACAACTCGATCATGCGGCGATACCTGCATGTCCCGCAGGTGGCAGCCGTGATGGGGCCGTGCGTCGCGGGCGGCGCGTATCTCCCGGCGCTTTCAGACATCATCATGATGGTCGAGGGCACTTCGTTTATGGGTCTGGGCGGCGCAAATCTTGTGAAGGGCGCGACCGGACAATCAATCGACAACGAAACGCTCGGCGGCGCACGCACGCATACTGAAATCTCAGGCGTTGCACACTATCGCGCGAAGACCGATGAAGAGTGTATTGATAAGATCAGGGAGGTCGTCTCGGAACTGCCAGTCAATACGCGTCTCGGCGTTTCGATTGTTGAGAGCGTGGACGCGAAGCGGCCTGAAACTGACCTTTATGAAATTATTCCTGCCGATCACAAACAACCTTACGACGCGCGCGAACTCTTAAAGTGCATATTCGACGGCGGGCACCTCGACGAGTTTCAATCCGACTATGCAAAAGAGATGATCACGGGCCACGCTCGCGTGCGCGGGATTCAGGTCGGCATCATCGCCAACAATCGAGGACTTATCCGACAACCGGCGGGGCGACCCCCCAAGTTTGGCGGCATCGTTTATACGGAATCGGCTGAAAAGGTCGCCTATTTTATCGAGACCTGCAACCGCCACCGTACTCCGCTTCTTTTCATACAAGATGTGTCGGGTTTTATGGTCGGTGCCGATGCGGAACACAGTGGAATCATTCGTGCGGGCGCACGCTTTGTCGAAGCGATGGCGACCGCTTCCGTGCCGAAGATTGTGTTGACGATCAATCACGCGTCGGGCGCAGGCTACTATGCGATGGCGGGTCAGGGATTTGATCCTGATTTTATCTTTAGCTGGCCGACCGGGAGAATGGGCGTGATGGAAGGCGACTCGGCGGTACAGGCCATCTACGGGACGCAGCTTGAAAAACTGAAACGCGAAGCGCGCGAGCCTGACGAGAAGATGCGCGAAGAGATGGAGAAGGTTCGCGCCGATTACGACCAACAGCTTGATGCCAAATATGCGGCGGCGCGCGGTTTTGTCGATGCCGTCATCACCCCTGAAGAGACGCGCGATGCGCTCGAGCTTGCGCTGCGTACAACTCTCAACTTCGACGGCCCCCACCTCGGCGCATTTGTGCTTCCGTCGTCGCTCGCCTAGTGCGTGTTGGTTGAGTCGCTTGTTTCAGAGCGGCTATGTTTTTGTGAAATAGTAAATCGAGTCCCCAGAACAATAGTAAATACTTGCCACCGGCGCGCAGCCTGCCGATGCGGTGCGGCGCGCACGGACTATGACAGGAGGATGCACACAATGAGAAACACTACCGCCAAGTTTGTAATTTTTCTTCTGGCAGTGTCGGTCACGTCTTTTGGCTTTGTCGTCTTTGACGCGGGTGCGCTCGCGCAGAATGCGAACACGAGCATGCAGGAAGAGAACACAAACGCGAATACAAATCGGCGCGGCAATCGGAGAAACAGAGGTCGAAGCTCACGACGTACGCGGGCTGAGAATATGAACACGGGCGATGCAACCGGCAGCGAGACAACTACTGATGCTGCAACCGATGCTACGAGCATGGCGCAGGATGCAGGCTCGGCCGTGGCCCAATCGACAGGCGGCGGCGCACAGGAAGATCTCTCCGGCACATACACGGGAACCATTAGGATGACAGGCGGCCACGATATGTCGGGCGATGCCACGCTCACCATCACCGGCAACAACTTTACGCTCTCGGTGGGGGACATGAGTCACACAGGCCGCATCTATGCCGTCAACACACGCAAATACATCGGTGCGGCCCTCTATTTCAACGACATTTCCGACCCCGCAAGCAACACACCGCTTGCTGTCTCAGCGCGTGCGCGCCGTCGCGGCAACTCCTTCAGATTGGAAGCCGTGCCGGGCACGCGCAATCGTTTGACTTTCAATGGCCGTAGCTCAAGTTAAGAAAGTTTTGGTGGGTTGTGAGGTAAACAAACAGGACGACGCGCGTTTGCGAGCGGATATAACTGATAATCAAAGTCGTTCACAAGCGCGCGCTCCCTACTGTCGAAACAGTTCGTGATGCAAGGAGCAAGATGAAGGAGAAGATTCGCATTGCGTGCGGACAAGGTTTTTGGGGCGACATGCTCGATGCGCCCGTCCGCCAGGTCAACGAAGGCCCAATCGACTACTTGATGCTTGACTACTTAGCTGAAGTCACGATGTCGATTATGCAGAAGCAACGCGCGCGCGACCCGCAGGCAGGTTACGCGCGCGATTTTGTTCCGCTCATGCGCGAAGTTCTTCCCGCCTGCGTTGAGAGAAATATACGCGTGACGGCGAACGCGGGCGGCGTTAATCCAAAGGGCTGCGCAGAAGCTGTCAGAAGCGTAGCGCGCGAGCTTGGTTTAGGCGGAAAGTTAAAGATCGGCGTCGTTACCGGCGATGATGTGTTGGATCGCATAGACGATTTTCTTGCGCGCGGGGTTGAACTGCGCAACATGGATACGGGAGAGCCGCTCTCAACCGTGCGAGAAAAAATTCAGAGCGCAAATGTTTATCTCGGCGCGTGGCCGATTGTCGAAGCGTTGCGCAAAGATGCGCGCGTCTGTATTACAGGACGCGCAACCGATACCGGATTGACGCTCGCGCCTTTAATCAATGAGTTTGGCTGGGGCGAAACCGATTGGAACAAACTTGCGGCGGGCACGGTCGCGGGTCACATCATCGAATGCGGGGCGCAGTGCTCGGGCGGCAATTGCCAGTATGATTGGGAGAACATTCCAAACCTTGCAAACGTCGGTTTTCCCATTGTCGAAGCGCAAGCAGACGGAACATTCATCGTGACAAAACACGAAGGCACGGGCGGGCGAGTCAGCGTGCCTTCCATCAAAGAGCAGCTCGTCTATGAGATGGGCGACCCGCGCGAATACATCACGCCCGATTGCGTCGCAGATTTTACAACTATCCGGCTTGAGGAAGCGGGGAGCGACCGCGTCCGAGTTCATGGAGTAGAGGGCAAACCGGCAACCGAGTTTTTCAAAGTCTCGATCAGCTATGCGGCGGGCTTTAAGGCCGTCGGCACGCTCGTCTATGCTTGGCCCGATGCATTTAAGAAAGCGCAGGCTGCCGACAAAATCCTGCGCGCGCGGCTTGAACGGCTTGGCCTTGAGTTCGACCAGATCTTGACCGAGTTTGTCGGGGCAAGTGCGACACACGGCCCGCTTGCGGGAGATTCTTTGCCCGATGCACCCGAAGTGCAACTTCGCGTCGGCGTGCGCGGCGAGGATCGCAAATCAGTGGAGCGGTTCACCAAAGAGATTGCGCCGCTCATCCTGACGGGGCCGCCTGCGGTGACGGGTTTCGCCGGTGGTCGCCCGAAGGTTGAAGAGATCGTCGCTTACTGGCCCGCGCTGATTCCAAAGACGGAGATACAAACGAGCGTGGAGGTCGTCGAAGTTTGAGCGATACGTCTTCGACTCTCAATTGGCGGCGGACTGGTTCTGAGCAGATTGCTGACTGTCGCGTCTTTCGCGTTCGACGCGACGCAAGCGTAAATCCACGCGACGGGCGTAGTCACAACTTCTACGTTATAGATGCGCCTGACTGGATCAACATCATACCTGTCACCGATGATGAGCGAGTTGTAATGATCGAGCAATACAGGCACGGTATCGAGAAAGTCACGCTCGAAATCCCGGGCCGGATGGTTGATGAAGGCGAAAGCGCTATGCAAACTGCGGTGCGCGAGATGTTTGAAGAGACGGGCTACCAAGCGCGCGAGATCATTGCGCTCGGTAGCCTCAAGCCCAACCCGGCGATTCAAAACAACACGCTTCACATCTTTCTCGCGCTTGGCGCAAAGTTTGAACGCGAGCCAGTTTTTGAAGGCACGGAGCACACGGTCGTTCGGCTCGTCCCGCTTGCAGATATTGACGAGATGACGACGCGCGGCGAGATAACACACTCACTCGTCATTGCGGGATTTCACCTGTTTGCACTTTGGAAGAAGGGTCGCAACACAGCAACCGACGAAAAACATTAGTGCGCGCTTTTGCATCTGGATTTGAT
>CBDUCU010000035.1:0-14381 GCA_965365725.1 uncultured bacterium
GCTGGTGACGCGATCGGGATGATCGAGGGCGAGCCGATGGCCGACGCGCCCGCCAGTCGCTCGGTCAGTTTATAAGCAATGTTTCCGGCCTGTAGGTCGGGGAAGATAAGGACGTTGGCGCGGCCCGCAACTGTTGAACCCGGCGCTTTCGATTCGCCGACCGAAGGGATGAGCGCTGCGTCGGCCTGCAACTCGCCGTCGATCTCGATTTCAGGGCGGCGTGCACGCACGGTCTTTGTCGCCTCGACGACCTTGTCGATCAAAGTGTGTTTTGCGCTCCCCTTTGTCGAAAACGAGAGCATCGCCACGCGCGGCTCGGTTTCAAGAAGCGCGCGACACGATTCGGCGGAAGCGATGGCGATCTCGGCCAGCTCACCTGCGGAAGGCTCGACCACCACGCCGCAATCGGCATAGATGAGCGCACCCGCATGACCGAAATCGGCGCGCGGCAAGACCATCACAAAGAAGCTTGAGACGAGCTTGAAGCCTTCGCGCACGCCGATGCATTGAAGCGCGGCGCGGACGGTGTGGGCCGTCGTGTTGGTCGCACCGGCGACCGACCCGTCGGCCTGCCCCAAACGCACAAGCAGGTTGCCGTAATAGAGCGGGTCGCGGACGGCGATGCGCGCCTCGTCCGGCATCATTCCTTTGGCGCGACGCAGCTCGTGATAGAAGGCGGCCACTTTATCGAAGTCTGCGGCGCGCTTGTGGTCGATGATGGCAACGCCGCCGAGCTCTGCGCCTGCGTCGCGCGAAGCCTGCCGAATCTTCTCCTCAGACCCGAGCAAAGTGACGCGCGCAATTCGCTCACGTGCGCAAATAGAGGCGGCGACCACCGTCCGCGCGTCCTCTCCTTCAGGCAAAACGATGTGTTGAGGGCGGGCGGCGGCGCGTTGGCGGATGCGTTCGAGAATGTTCATGATAGTGAAAGGAAGACGGAATTCAGTTGGCAGAAGAAAAAATCATTGGAGCGTAGCTATTTATTCTGCCTCGTAAATTCTGTCTTCTGAATTCTGTTTGTGTGACTTTATCACGAAGCGTTTAGATGAAAGAAATCTGTGTGGAGCGGGACGATCAACTGACTTTGCGTGAGTTTGCGATGTAGAGATCAGCCGCTTCGTCGGCGGCGAGAACAAGTTTTTCAACGAGCATCGGGTCGCTTGTTTTGAGAGCGCGAAAAGTGCGCGGCCTTTTGTGCGTGATCGACGTTTTCGGGCACGTCTCCAGCGTGCTGACGAGTGCGATGCGCATGGCGGGCGAGTCGGCGATAACGAACCACTCGCGCGCAAGCGGCATGGAAGGACTGAGACAAACGACGCGGAGATTTGGATGACGCGGCGGCACCCAGTCCGGCTCGCCAAAGACATAGACGCGCGCCGACACGTCGGCGATTCTCATATAGCGGTCAACGACTCCTTCCATCAACGAGAGCTTCTCAAAACCCGCATAGACGTGGCCGCCGCGATGAGTTCTCAAAAGCAGTGCGTTTTCAATCAGCAGACACGCGTATTCGAGACAGGGTGTCGGCGCGCGAAAAAGAAATGTCTCGCGCGTTTCAAAATCGTTGCGCGAGACGTTCTGCACCTCACCCAGATTTTCGACGCTTGCGCCGGCCAATTCAAATGCGTGTTGAAATAGTGAAAAATCTTCCACGTCGAGGCCGCTCCTGATGCACAAAGTGCGTTGTGCCGAGCTTTATTTGTAGCCACGCACGAATGCAGGAGCGTTGCGAATTATTGGCCTTTTTGTGAAGACAAATCGAAGCCGTGGGGCAGAGCGGCATGGCGCGCTCTTAAATGAAGCACTCCGACGCTAATAAAAGGGTCGGTTTGTGCTGAAGACCGAAAACCCTCGTCTTTAACCGCGAAGCGCATCGAGCAGCTTGTCGTGGATGCCGCCGAAACCACCGTTTGACATGACGGCCACCACGTCGCCCTCGCGCAGCTCAGGCACGAGACGGCGAACGATTTCGTCTGCGCCGTCCAGACAATGAGACGGGCATCCATGCGCTTTGCTAACCTCTTGCGCAAGCTCATCTGTGTCGAGCACGCGCCCTTTCTCCGCCGCCTTTGACTGATCAAAGACGCTGGCGACGACGACGTAATCGGCCTGCCCCAACGCCTCAACATAATCTTTTTGAAAGACCGCGAGACGCGAAGACCATGAGCGCGGCTCGAAGACGGCGACAAGGCGACGACCCTTGTAGCGTGCGCGCAACGCTTTTAAGGTTTCGCGCACAGCCGTCGGATGATGCGCAAAATCGTCGATAATGGTTACGCCGCGCTCTTCTCCGCGCACCTGCATGCGCCGGCTCACGCTCTTAAAAGTGGCGAGCGCGTCCCGAATCGCCGCGCGCTCGATTCCCCATGCATCGGCAGCAATGATGACCGACAGGCAATTGCGGACGTTAAACTCGCCGACGAGCGTTGTCTCAAACTCGGCCCACTCCGCACCTTCGCGGAAGATGCGAAAGCGCGTGCCGCGCTCGTCAATCTCGATGTCGCGCGCCTGCCAGCGTGCATCGTCGCAAGTGCCGAAAGTTTCAAGCTGCGTAAAGAGACGCGCGCCCATCTCCGCGACGACTTCGCGGACGTGTGGGCTGTCCCAACCGGAGATGAGTCGCCCCTCAGAAGGAACAAGGTTCATCAAACGACGAAAGGCAAGCTTGACTGCATCGAGGTCTTTGTAGATGTCTGCATGGTCGAACTCGATGTTGCCGACAACGGCCAGCTCCGGCAGATAGTGCATAAACTTCGGCCCCTTGTCGAAATAGGCCGTATCGTATTCGTCGCCTTCGATCAGAAAATAGTCGCTCGTAGTGACGCGAAAGCTCGCACCAAAATTTTGTACTACTCCGCCGACGAGAAAAGTCGGATTCAAGCCGCCGCGCTCCATCACCCAAGCGGCGATGCTTGTCGTCGTCGTCTTTCCGTGCGTGCCTGCGACGACGAGCGAGCGCCGCCCGCGTATAAATTCCTCTTTGACGACTTCGGCCTGCGAGCGATAAAAAAGCCTTCGATTCAAGACCGTTTCAACTTCGGCGTTGCCGCGCGGGATGGCGTTGCCGATGACGACGCAATCGGGTGCTGGATGCAAATTCTCAGCGCGATAACCTTGTGCGACCGTGATGCCCAAACCTTCGAGCATCGTTGACATCGGCGGATAGACGTTCTCATCCGACCCGGTCACATGATGACCGCGCGCCTGAAGCATCCCGGCAAGCGAGGCCATCGCCGTCCCGCAAATTCCGATTAAGTGATAGTGCATAAAAAAGTGATGAGTGATGAGTGATGAGTGATGAGTGAGGAGCTTTCCGCTCATTACTCATCACTCATCACTCATCACTTCTGTTTCTGTTCTGCTATTGGAATCGTAAATGAAAACGTCGAGCCTTTGCCGACTTCGGATTTGACTTCGATGCGACCACCGTGAAGCTCGACGATCTGACGCGTGATATAGAGACCTAAGCCTGTGCCTTTCTCGCTGCGCGTGGCGCGCGAGCGAGCCTGTTCGTACTTGTCAAAGAGGCGGTCTAAATCTTCCTTTTGAATGCCGACACCCGTATCGATGACGCAGACGCGCACCACGCCGGTTAATTCTTCGGCGCGCAGCGTGACGCGCCCGCCCTTGGGCGTAAATTTGATGGCGTTTGAGATGAGATTGACGAGGACGCGCCGCAGCTTGTTGCGGTCGGCGGCGACGCGCGGCAAATCGTCTGGCAGAAGCTCTTCAAGCATCAGCTCTTTGTCTCGCGCGAGCGGCCCCATCGATTCGCGCAGGTCGTCAACAAGCGCGCGCAAATCGAGCGGCGCAAGATCAAGTCGGAGCGTCCCGGATTCAAGCTTGGAAGCGTCGAGCAGATCGTTGACCAGCTCGATCAAACTCTGTGTGTTGCGCTCCATCATCGAGACCATGTTCTTCTGCTCGGACGTTAGCTCGCCGAGACGACCCGAAGTAAAAAAGTTGATGACTCCGCTGATGACCGTCAGAGGCGAGCGCAGGTCGTGCGTGGTGAGCGCGAGAAACTCTTCTTTCATCTCCGAGAGTTCGCGCAGCTTGGCGTTGGCCTCGTTGAGTTCGCGGTTGCTTTCGGCCAGACGAAAGTTGAGCTGCTCCAATTCAGCGCGCTTCTCTTCAAGCTCATTGAGAATTTCGACCAGGTCGCGGTTTTGCCGCGTCAATTCTTCGATAGCGGCCTCGTCAACTTCGGTCGAGAAAAATTCACGCAGCTCCGGAATGCGCGTGCGCACCGTCTCGGCTTCCGTCGGCGGCAGCCACTTGACGACCGTCACGCGCGTGCCTTCACCGGGGCGCGACTCGATTTCAAATTCGTCCATCAAACGGCGCGTGCCCGCCAGTCCCACGCCCATTCCAGAGGTCGAGCGATAGTTGCCGCGCAGGATCGAGCGCAACTGTTTGTCGTCGATCCCGGGGCCGTCGTCGCGCGCCATGATTTGCAGGCCGGCGAGTGTTTTGCCGCGCTCGGCTACGGCGCACGTGATTGCTCCCGACCGCGCGTATTCGTAGATGTTGCGCGTCAATTCCGAGACGGCAGTCGTGATTTTGATCTGGGTGGTAGCGTCAAAACCCATCTCGCGCGCCAGACGGCGCACGCGGTCGCGCACCTTGATGATGTCGGCCTCGCGGCGCACGTAGATGTCTCCGAGTCGGATCGCGTTGATGGCTTCCATGAATTAAAGTCTAAAGTTCAATTTACAAAGTTCAGAGCTGTCTACTGTCACTGCTCGATTGTCCGTTGTTTTCACTTACGCGGCCTGCTCCAAATCCATTTAGCGAAGGCCATAAGTTTCTAGATGCGAACAACTGACCACGCACTTCGCACAACTGACAGCGCTTATCTGACTACCAGAATAGTCGCATCATCCGAGTCGCGTCCGTAATCGCGCAAAAGCACTCCGGCGATTGTTTGCGTGCTGTGGTCGAGAAGGCCGGGGTAAGAGTTGATGTCCCAGGCGGCGCTCACGCCGTCGGTAGCGAGCATGATGATCGTGCCTTCAGACCAACGATACGGCCAGACGCGCAGAGTGGAGAGACGAGCGCCGAGCGTGCCGTTGACGGGAATGGGACGGACGGGTTCGGGCGAATTGAAGACGCGCACTTCGACATTGCCCACGCCCGCGTAATAGAAACGCTCTTCTTCCGCATCGATGTGAACTGCGCCGATGACGGCCCCGCGCGTCGCCCGCAGCGCGTCGTGCAATGCGTGGACGACTTCATTGAGCGGCTCGCCCGCCCATTCCGAAAGCAAATCGACGGCGACGCGCGAAGCTTCGCGCGCACCGCGCCCGTGTCCGAGCCCATCGATGGCGGCCAAAAGCGCTTCGCCTTTGTGCTCGCGCATAAAATATGTGTCGCCGTTTACGTCTTCGCCCACGCGACAACGGCTCCACGCTCCGATGCGCCCTGTCAGAAAAGAGTCCGGGCCTTGCTGCGCAGCGACCGAGCCGAGCGTCGCTCCGCGTTTGCGACAGAGAATCGCAGTGCCGTGCGTTGTGCGTCGCGCGTGAAGAAGACGCGAGGTTGTGCCGCGCGGATTGGAGTAGAGGTCGAATTCATCGGAGAGGCGGCGAATCGCGCCAAAGCCCGTGCCCAGACTCCCGCCTGACGAAACCCCGTCGCGCACAGCCAGTTCCACGTCGTAGATGCCCGGCCCTTTGTCCCAATAGAAAAGCTCAAGCCCGTGCTCATCGTCAAACGTCGTCGTCCAAAAAAGGCGGCCCCCGACGCGCGAATAGCGAGCGGCGTTTGTCCCTATCTCCTGCACAACGATGGCGATTTCGGCCAGCTCGTTTTCCGTAAAACCCAACGGCGCGGCAAACCGATTGACGGCCCTGCGCGCCGCGCCGACCTGCGCCTCGTCTTTGATTTCCTGTGAGTAAACGCTTCGCACAATAATGTTCGTTGTCCGCCGTCAATTGGCAGTTGTTGTGGCCGGGCGATTCAGTCGCGCACTTTAGAATAGAGGCAAGCCGGATCACGAAAACAATGAACAGCAGACTACCGACCACAGACGATGTTTGCTACAGCCAACGAACGATGACGACGCGCGTGCCCTTGCCGACGGTCGATTCAATCTGGAACTCATCGACGAGCCGCCGCGAGCCGGGCAAGCCCTTGCCCAATCCGCCGCCGGTCGAGAAGCCGTCGCGCATGGCCGCGTCGATATCGGGAATGCCGGGGCCTGTGTCTTCAAAGACGAGACGCAATCCGCGCCGGCCCGAAGTAGTATCGACAGGCTGAGCGATCATGCGCCCGCGCTTGGCATACTTAACGATGTTGCGCGCAAGCTCCGAAGCGACGGTGGCAAGGCGCGTCTGGTCAATCATGCGGAAGCCGAGAGCGGCCGAGATGGCCCGCGTCTCGTTGCGCGCGACGGCGATGTCGTGCTCGTCATGAAGGGCGATTGATCTGCTCTGCAAACGCGCCTAACTCCCCGAAGCCCTGCTCTTCGTCGGTCTCGCCAATGCCGAACTCGTCTCGCAAAAGCTTGATTCCCTCGTCAACATTGAGCACCGTGTCCACGCCGCGCAGCTCAAGCCCCAGTTCGACGAGCGTGATGGCGACGGCCGGTTGCATCCCGACGACCACTGTGCGCGCGTCCATGATGCGCGCCATCGCGGCAATGTCGGAGAGCACGCGCCCGATAAAAGAATCGACCATCTCAAGCAGCGAGATGTCGATGAGTACGCCGCGCGCGCCCGTCCGCTCAAGCTCCGACAGGATGCGCTCCTGTAAATGCATCACGGTCTGATCGTCCATGTCCACCTGAATCGGCACGATCAGCACACGGCCCACTTTCAAGATCGGAATGCGCTGCCCTTCCATGCGTCGTTAAATCCTTTCGCCTGCGCCCTAAAGCGCCTAGGTAAAAAAATCTCGTTAATATTTGCTGGGTGTAATCTCACCGCTGTCGCGCAGTTTGTTTGCCTCGCCGACTTTCTTTCCCTGTTCGGCAAAGTCGGCGGCGGCCGTCATCAACGCTCCGTTGCCATTCGTGACACGCGCCAGAGCTTTGGCCGAGACGACTGCGCGCCCGCACATTTCGAGCGCGAGCTTGATGCCGTCAGACATCTGCGCGCGAGTGGTGATCTGCGTCAGGTCGATGCCTAACTGCACCATCGTCTGTGCAATCGCCGGAGAGACTCCCGTCAGGATGCAGCGCGCGCCCATCAGACGCGCCGCCGTGACGGTCTTAATCAGATGGTTGGCGACGAGCGTGTCCATCGTTCGCACGCCGGTGATGTCGAGGATGGCGATGGTCGAACCGGTCTCGACAATCTTTTGCAAAAGCGATTCCATCATCATCTGCGCGCGGCGCGAATCGAGCGTGCCGATGATGGGAAGCGTCAAAATCTTGTCCCAGACTTTGATGACCGGCGTCGACAGCTCCATCATGTCGGCGCGCTGTTGACGGATGATCTCCTCGCGCGAGCGGATAAAGTTTTCGACCATCACCAGCCCCATGCGGTCAAACAGCCGCATGAAATAGTTCGTTTCGCGGACGAGCGCGTTGGCGCGCCCTTCATACTCTTCGGCCAGAAGCGGCAGCACGACTTGGCGAAGCGCGAGGATGTAGGTCGCGTTCTCCATCGGCGTAAAACCCTTGACGGCGCGCATGTGCGAGATTTCGTTGAGGTAGGCGCGCAGGTCGTCAAAGGCCGCATGCTCGAAATCGCCCCCATCGGAATCGCGCACGGCTTCGGCCAGCATCTCAAGTACCTGGCGCGATTGGTGGCGCAGCTCTTTCTTCGAGATCAGCTCGTCGCGGAACTCGTCCGATTTCATCCGCTCCGTGATCCAGAGGTTGAGAATCTCGTCGCGGCGGGTCGAGAGAATTTCGGCGACGCGCCGCTCCCCTGACTTCTGCTCCTGTTGCGAAATGCTCTCTTCGGCCATTCTTCGTCTTCCCTCGCCGGCACGGTCGCGGCGGCACGTTAATAAACTTAGCCCTCGCTGGCAGGCGCGGGCTATTCCATTTTGTTGTTGAGGTTAGGGGTTTATGTTGAGTCGCCGAGCTATCTTAACATCGCGGCGCGGAAAAGTAACCCGCTCGACCGAGCGACCGAAAAAACGGCTGATCGCCGGCAAGCGTGAAAGAATAAACCGGCAGCACACAGCTTTTGGCGGCTGTCATGCGCGGCCATGAGAGGGAGAGAATTTAGGAGGACGCCTGCGTCTCGCGGTCTGTTTTTACGCGAGCGTTGGAGGCGTACAAAGGAGTTACTGCTTTTTCTGGATGATGATTGAGATGATCGGCGAATCGCCCGCCGTGCGATTGTATGAGACCCAGTATCCAACCTTCGGGTAACTAAGTCTCATATACTGCGCGCCGCCGGGTTTGACCTCTGCGTCCTTGCCAAAGACGGCTCGACAACTCGGCACGTTCTTTCCGCCCGTGTAAGAGATAGCGATAGCCGAAACCTTCTTCTCCGCGTCGTAGAAGATTTGCGCCGTCTCGTCGTCGGAGAAGACATAGAAGTCCTGCGCATCGCTTTTATCTGCCGGGTCGCCGAGTTTTTTGCGTGCTTCAGCCATCGGCGTACCGATCGTTACGCCTTTGTAATCTTTGTAGGCGGGCTCTTCATTTTGGTCTGCTTCGCCCTGCTGCGCTGCTGTGACCAGAGTCGTCGCACAGAGCGCGAGTAGGATCAATGTAAAAAGGAACAGCTTTTTGGAAACGGGGTGCATGTCTTCCCTCCTTCTCGAAAAAAAATTGCTGGTTGTAGGAAGTAAACGGGAAAGTGCACGGGCGTTGCGGGAAAGAGGCGAGACGGCCAAATCTTTCAGCTTCTCGGTCAGGCCCAACCCTCAAGACCCTTCTGGTAGGCGATATTCTCAGGCCAATGACGGCGGCAAGTCAATAGTCATCTTCCACGTCAACCCGTAGGGCGACAAAAGTTTTTGCCCCCCTGGAACAAGCAAGCAGGAAAAAGGCAAAAGGTAAAAGCTGCGGGAGCGCTCCATCGTCTTAACTCGTCACCTTTTGCCTTCTTCATTTACCTCATGTTTCGATGCCGAAATAGAGCAGCACCAACTCTTCATCGCCCGTGTTGAAGATTTCGTGCGTCTCGCCCGGCTCGACAGCAATGCACGCGCCCGCGCCAAAAGGTTTCCCGTCTCCATCGATACGCACACGGCCCGCGCCCGAGACGACAAAAAATATTTCGTGCATGTCTGTGTGAGCGTGCGCCGAAACCGACTGACCGGGAAGCAGGACGGACTGTGAGAAGTTGGTCAGATGCGGCACGTCGCCGCGCGCCAGGATGATTTGCTTTCTGATCTCCGGATTATGAGAAACGCCCGTCTCGGGCAGGTCTTCGAGTGAAATAAATTTCATGCGAAATGTGTCGATGAGAAAGAAGGCGTGAAGCGTTTGTCCTTCGCAGCTTGAATCAAAAAGTTAAGGGTCAAATCTGAAACGGCCCGACCTTTTCAGTCTTCTTTGTACGCGGCGAATCGACGAGGATGGCTCCGTCCTGCTCGCGCCGCGCCGTCGCCCCTTCGGAGTGCCACTTCGACCATTCGTCGGGCGCGTCGAAGGTTTCGCCGCCGTGCCGCGTGATACGTTCGCGGACGCGGCACATGACGGGCGTGTTGACTCCCACGCCCGAGATGACGGCCTGACCCTTAGTCAGCGCGGGCAGCTCTGCGAGAAGTTGACGGCCCGCGCCCTCAACCGATTTTGCCACCGTGTCCTGATCGATGGGGTTGACGATGCGCATGATGACCTGCGTCATACACTGTGAGAGCACGTCCTGATCGAGCTTGCCCGGTCGCTGCGTGATAAGCCCGATGCCCACGCCGAACTTGCGCCCTTCGGAGAGAATCTGTTTGAGAATGTTTGTTGAGACGACCGTCTGACCGGCGGGCGCAAATCGGTGAGCTTCTTCAAGAAGCGTAAAGACCGGGTAGGGCAGATGCGTATCCGCTCCTCCGTCGGTTTCGCCGCGCACGGTCGCCATCCTCGCTTTGTTGACGCGACGAAGAAGCGTCGCGACGACCACCTGCTGCTCGTTCTGCTCGATGTCTGAAAGTTGCAGGACGGTGCAGCGACCGGGCCGAAACATATCGCTCAAAGGGATATGCTCGCTGTCGGAAAAGATCGAGTGTGGACGGTCAAAGCGGTTGTCGAGTCGCCACAAAAGAGCCTCGATGGTCGGCACGTTTGACGACGAGCCGCCCATGCCGTCTTCGCCCCCGCCTGAGCGGCCTTCGCCGTACTTCATCTCGGTCACGGCATCGCGCAAATCCTGATAGCCCCACAGGTATGACGAGCGAGATTCGCGCGCGCGCGCCGCCACCTTCCGATAGGCTTGCGAGAGATAGTGAAGCATCTTCTCGGAAGTGCCTTCAGGCAGAAGATATTTGATGTCGGCTTCGGTGAGCGACGAGAAACGAACTTTGACGCGGTCGTGCGTAAAGATTTTGACTTCGGGCCGGTAGTTGTCCGTTTTGTTAAAGAAGCGCGCGTCGCCTTCGATGGCGCGCAAGGTGTCGTATTCGCCGTGAGGATCGACGATGAGCACTGCCGCGCGGTTGTAAGGCATCATCAACTCTTCGACGATGACGCCGGCCGTATAAGATTTGCCCGACCCTGTGGAAGCGAGGATGGCTAGATGCGTGGAGACGACCTCTTTGATCGAGAGCACGATTGGGACTTCGCCGAGCGAGCGCGTCAGAAGGCTGCCGACATGAGCCGAGCCGAGCGCGCCCGCGCGTCTGGCCGAGAGCACGCCGGCGAGCGTCTCCGACGATGCGAGAAAGACCGAATCACCGGGACGCGGCGGGATGCGCGGGTTGACGAAATCGCCCAGACGCTCGCTGAAGTAACCGATTGATTCAACCGTGATTTCGTAAAGCTCGCACCCATCGCCGTCCAAACCGATAAGCGAAGAGACGATTGAAGGCGGGGTTTCCGGGTCTGAAAGAAACGAATCGGGCAGGTTGCGCAAGAGGCGGCGCGAGGCGACGTTGCCGATGATGCGCCGCTCGTTTGCGCCGTCGCGCGCCGTGTAATAGACAAACTCTCCGGCGCGCGCACGCAACGGGTCAGAGGTGACAAAAAGATATTCGTGCGGGCGCTCGCCCGGCCCTTTGACCGTGCCTGTCAGGATGTCGTCGTTGGTGCGCTCGGAAGTCATAGCCAAGAGATGGAGGATAGATTCAAGCAATCAGACGCGCGTTAGCAAGACGCGGGCGAGTATAGCATGCAGGCAAACCGAGGGGCGGCGCGCGTCAAAATCGCTGCCTCTCATCCTTACTGCTCTGATGGCTCGTATCGGGCGGCGCGCGGTGGATGCTTGAGCATGTCTTCGAGAAAGACGTTGAGACCTTCGCGCGGCATCCAGCCCAGCTCGCGTCGGGCGCGCGTCACATCGACGCGGATGACTAAAGGGTCTGCCGGTCTGAGCAGCGACGGATCGACTTCGACAGCCGTCTCGCCCGTGTGCCGAAACGTCGCGCGCCAACGGGCGGGTTCGTCGCCTTCAAGCTGCCATTCAAGCTCGAATCCGGCGAGCCGAAAAGCTTCATCGACCATCTCCCAGACGGCGTGCGTACGTCCCGTGCCGAGCACATAGTCGCGATAATCGTGCCCGTTATCACGAAGCGCGCCCGCACTGTCGGAAATCTGCGCGTCGCTTTGTGCGGCGCGCTCCGAGCGCACCTTGATCTGTCGCATGATAAGCATCATGCCCTCGACATAATCGGGCGCAAAGCCCCAGTCGCGCGCAACCTTCAGATTACCCATGCGCAACGGCCCTGCAGAGCGATGCGCCGATTCACCCTGATCTTTGAGAGCGCGGACGTGATCCGTAATCTTCCGCGTCAGAAAACGCGGCGGACGACGATGCGATTCGTGATTCGAGAGGATGCCGCACGAGATGCGCAGACCAAACGCGCGGCGATATGAATCACAAAGCAGATGCGCGGCGGCCTTTGCACTCGCGTAAGGGCTTTGCGGCCCGAGCCGCGAGTTCTCGTCATAGAGATGTGTGCCGCCGCCCGTGCCGCCGAACATGTCGGTCGATGATGCCTGATAAAGTCGCGTGTGCGGACTGCGCAGGCGGACGCATTCCAAAAGCTCTGCGACAAAATCGGCGTTGGTGCGCCATGTCAAAAGCGGGTCATCGAAAGAGCGCGAGACGCTCGACTGTCCGGCCAGATTGTAAATCTCTGCGGGGCGCTCGCGCGCAATCAGCTCGAAGAGATGCGAGGGGACGGAACTATCAAACGCGTGTGCGTAAAGCATGCCGCGCCTGCGCAACGAAGCAAGCGCAGAGATTTCTTCAGCACGACGCGCGTGCGCGTGCACCGTCCAGCCCTCTTCGAGCAGACGCTCGGTTAAAAAGTAGCCGTCCTGACCCGATGCACCGATGACGACGGCTTTCGTTTGAGGATGATTGAGTTCAACCATAGATTAGATCGAGAGTCGAGGCCTTTGTCGTTCTTCGATCAATATCTTCGAACAATAAATGCGACCGAGAGATAAAGAGATCAAAATATAGTTCAAACCGACGCAGCTTGTCACAAACGGGAAGGCGCGGATTTATCGGAGCGTGATTTTGTAAGTCGCAACAGCACGAACCGGCAAATTAAAATGACGGTGAATGCTCAGCGATGAGCATTCACCGTCGCCAAAGAATTGATGATCGGCCAAACATCGTTCGTCAGCTCATGCCGACGACCGTACAGGAGTTTGCCGCCGGGCTTACATCCGTCGAGTTGCCCTTAATTTTATTGTTGCCAAACGAATTGCACGTGCCGCCGGAGACGGATAGGCCGGTCGTGTTGTTGTAGATGACGTTGTTGCTCAAACGCGTAAAGGTTGCGCCTGTGCCTGCGCGGATGCCCGTGCCGCAGTTCGTGATGAGGTTGTTTTCAGCCGTCAACTGCGAATTGCCGGAAGCAGCTTCAGCCGTCAAACCAAAAAGCGTCTGGTTGCTGACGATGCTGTTACGGATGGTGACGCGGCTGCCGCCGCCCGCATAGATGCCGAACTGCCCGTTGGTCAACTGTGAACGCTCGATGACGACCGAAACAACCGGCTCGCCGTTTGACGGCTCGATGGTGATCGAGGCGTTGGCGGCATCGCTGATGACGGTATCCAACACCTTGAGAAAGCCGCTCGCCTGAACTGTGCTCGAAAGCCTCACGTCGATGCCGTCGTCGGAGACGCGTTGAAGGCGGCAGTTTTCGACGTGCAGCTCCTTGCCGGCGAGGTAACGAATGCCGTCAACGCCGAGCGTCGTGCCCGCGCCGTTAATGGAAAGGTTGCGTAAGATGACCACGTCGTTGGCCGTAGCGTTGACAATTACTCCATTGGTTCCGGAATGGAGAATTGATGCGTGCGCGCCGTTGCCGTCGATGGTGATGCCTTTGGTAATCGTCACCGCGCCAAAGCCGCCCGGATCGATGACGTTGATTTCGCCGCCCGCCGCCGTTTTTGAGATGGCCCCGGCAAATGTCTTGCAGGGCGCGGTGCGGCTGCACGGGTTTACGTCGTCGCCTACGCCCGAGACCCACGTGCGCGTTGCCTGCGCATTAGTCTGTGAGGCGAAAGCAATGGTGAGAAGAAATGCCGCCAGTGCGCTCAGTGTGAGCCGGTCTTTTTTTATCATCGAGTCTCCCTTCCTAGAGCATCATTGGTTTTCAAAGTTGGTTGAGCGAGGGCAACGGGTTATTACTAAAACATCTCTCGGGCTTGAGATGTTGCGTGAGCGAAGCGCTTCTCGCCTAAATGGATGAGCGCTTTGTCCATCTGACAAGCGAACGGATATATTAGACGCGCTTGTGGATTTGAGAAAACCTCGACGGCGATTTGGGTTTACATCTTGCGCCGTCTGACCAAAAAGAATCGAGCGATGCTCATCATTGCCAGCAAGCCCGGCCAGCTCGGGAACCGTCTGTTCCAGTTTGCGCAGTTTATCGGTTGCGCCGTCGAGAATGGTCTATCCATCTCCAACCCTGCTTTCGACGAGTATGCGAATTATTTCGAGGGGACGGCCGGCGACCTGTTCTGTCGCTTCCCCGCGCGGCGGTCAATCGTTAGGGGCAGCCCGGTATTGAGAAAGCTCTACTACCGGCTGAACTACTCTGTTGCACGCGTTCTGGCCCGCACCGGTTTCAACTCGAAGCGTTTACGCCTCGTCTGGCTTGATTGGGAAGACCATCTCGACCTCAGCGCGCCCGAGATTGTTACGGGGCTGTCGGGTCGCCGGTTAGTCTTCTTTCAGGGGTGGCGTTTCGACTGTCATCAAGCGGTTGCGCGACAAGCCGAACTCATACGCGAATTCTTTCGACCGCGCGCAGAGTTTCGCGCCAATGTTGACCGATTGATTGCGTCTGCGCGCGAACGCGCC
>CBDUCU010000036.1:0-14287 GCA_965365725.1 uncultured bacterium
TGTTGACAACAACGACCCGGCCACCACCGGCCCGTCCGTCAAAGTTATTCAAGACGCGCTCGCAGAGTTTAGTCTTCTGACGAACAACTACAACGCAGAATTTGGTACGGGCGCGGGCGGTCTCTTCAACACCATCACGCGCACGGGAACAAACGAGTTTCACGGCTCGGCCTTCGGGTATTTTCAAAATCAACGATTGCGCGCCTCCTCTTCGCTCGAAGAGGAGGAGTTGCGCGGCGGACTGCGCACCGCAAAGAAGCCGTTTGAGAATGCGCGCTACGGCGGAACAATCGGCGGCCCAATTATGCGCGACCGTCTCTTTTTCTTCGGCGCTTTTCAACGTGAGACGCGCGAGCAGGCCGCCGTCTCGATGAAGTATTCTGCGCCAACCGCCGAAGGGCTTCGACAGATTGAAGCTTTGCCCGGCGCAAGCCGTCACGTCGTCGGGCTGTTGCGCCAATACGCGGCGCTCGCGCCCGCGGCGACGCGCAACGTCAACGTGCTCGGCGCAAACGCCATTCCCTTTGGCGACGTCGTCGTCAATCTACCCAATAGCTCCGCCGAAACGCTCGCGCAGGCGAACATAGATCATCTGCCCAACGAGCGCGATCAGTTTCGCTATCGGTTTAGCTTTCAGCGCATGCGCGCCGAGCAGGGCGGCATCGGCAACGAGCTTTTTAACAGTCTCGCTTCTTACGATGCGAAGCTTTTTTCGGCGACGTGGGTGCGCACGATCAACAGTAGCCTCGTCAATGATCTGCGTCTCGCATATCGTCGGGTCGGCGAAGACTATCCTCTTAAAGAAGCGGAGGTCGCGGAATTCCCGAACATCTCCGTCCCTTCGGCAAACCTCGCGCTTGGGCCGCAGACGAATTTGCCGCAAGGCTCGCCCATCAACAACAACTATCAGGTCTATGACGCGTTGAGTTACCTGCACGGCTCGCACGCCCTCAAAGTGGGCGGCGAATACCGCAGGCTCATCTACAGCAATCGCTTTCTGCAATTCTCGCGCGGCTATTATGAATACGCAGACCTCAACCAACTGCTGCGCGACGAAGTTCCGCAGACAAATTTGCGCGGTGCCGGCAGTGGCACTTTCACGGGCAACACGCACAAGTTTTATGCCTTTGCGCAGGACGACTGGAAAGTTTTTCCAAGCCTGACGCTCAATCTCGGCTTGCGCTATGAATACACCAGCCTGCCGCGCGATCTTGCCGCGCAAGAGCTGAACGCGGCGGCAAGTGTTCCCGGCATCATTGAATTCAAACGACCGGCGACCGATGCAAACAACTTTGCGCCGCGCGTCGGGCTTGCCTATTCGCCGAATTTTGAAAGCGGTCTTGGCCGTGTTCTTTTTGGCGCGGGCGGAGAGGGCGCGCTGCGCGCCGGATTCGCCATCAGCTACTTTGAACACTTTCAGAATTTGACGCTTACTTCGCTGCCGCCGCAGTTTGCGCAGACGCTCGACATTGCCACCTCAGCTGCTGCTTTTGGTTTCGATGCGAGCCGCCCGTTTCTTCAAAACGGCGGTATTCCTTCGCGTCTTACGCCGATTTCGTTGCCGGCGGACGCGCGCGCTTCGACCGCCGCGCTGATCCCCGACCAAACAACGCCCTATTCGATCTCCTGGGCGCTTTCGTATCAACGCGCGCTGGCACGGTCGCTCGTCCTCGAGGCGCGTTATCTCGGCACGCGCGGTCGCAAGCTCCCCGTCCAGCTCCGTCTCAACGCGGGTCTCGTCAACGAAGAGAACCTTCGTATCCCGACCTTCCTGAGCCAACCGACCCCGGCGCAGCTCTCCGCTCTCCCGACGCTCGGACAAATCAAGCTTCTGCCCGAAACCAACCGTCGCAGGTTGCAACCCTTCGGCTTTGGCTCAAGCGCGCTAACCTCTTACCAGTTCGCCGCCAACTCGCAGTATGACGCAGCATCGTTCTCGCTAACGCGGCGTGCGGCGCGCGGGCTTTCTTTGACCGCCGCTTACACCTGGTCGAAGACGATTGACAACGCAACGAACGAGTTGAACTCTTCAACGCCGAACCCGCGCCGTCCGCAGGATCACTACGACCTCGCGGCGGAGCGTTCTGTCTCCGCGCTCGACATCCCGCACCGCTTCGCTCTTTCGTTCAACTACGAACTGCCATTTTTTACGCGCGCAGAAAATGGTTGGATGAGAACGCTGTTTGGCGGCATTGAGATGGCGGGCATCTTTCAGGCGCAGTCGGGCCAACCCGTCACGGTTCTTTCAGGCCGCGACGCAAACCTCAACTTCGATTCGGTCGGCGACCGCACCATCGTTAACGAGCGCGGCATCATCGGAACGTCAAGCTCGGTCGTGCCCATCAACGCTTCCGGGCAGACGGTTGCTTTCGGCAACAATGCGACGGTCGCTTATCTGGCCGTCAACCCGAACGCACAGTACATACAGGCGGGTCAGGGCGCGCGCGCCAACGCCGGACGCAACACCTTGCGCACGCGCGGCTTCAACCGCACAGACCTCTCTGCGCTCAAGACCTTCCGCTTCGACGATGGACGCTACAATTTCCAAATCGGCGCGGAGGTCTTCAACCTCTTCAACAACCGCACGCGCACCATCGCCGGATTAGGCGACCAGACGGGCGCAACGGCAACCGCCTTTGTCACAACCGGAAGCCCTGCCTTTAACAACTATGGCGTCGGCGACTACGCAGGCCGCTTCTTACAGCTGCGCGCCAAGTTTACGTTTTAGAGCTATAGCGGATTTGTTTGATTAACCAAATGTTTAGAGGCGGACTTCCGGTCCGCCTCTAAACATTTGTTGATAAATACAAGCAGCACTCTCGCTAAAACACGACTCGCAGCGCGCCCGGCATAATTCGAAACTCGGCGGGCGTAGTGCCCCTCACATCTCCATCGGCCTCGATGCCGAGAGCATCCCTGTCATCAACCGTCTCGATCAAAACTCGCTCGCCTCTCTCGACCGTCACCTTCGGATTTCGGAGGTGACCGCCCGTGTGTATGCGCGTCAGCTCGCGCAGGATTTGCGGGAACGTAAGACCGCAAGCCGTAAGCAGGTCAAGACGACCATCGTCTATTTGAGCCGTCGGAGAAAAGTTCATGCCTCCGCCCGCGTGCGTGCCGTTGACGACGGCCAGGATGTTTGTGCGACACGTGCGCCACTCCCGGCCGTCGACAGAGACGCGCGCCCGGCGGTCGCGCCACTGGGCAAGAGCTGCGAGCGCCGCGATCCCAAAACGCACTTCGCCCGGCAAACGACGCACTAACCCATTTTGCGCCGCGACGCGCGTTGCCACTTCCGCGCCGATACCGAGCGTCGCCGCATTGAGACAGATAAAGCGGCTTGATTCGCCCCGCGCGCTTCCCAGAAGAAGATCGACGGTGCGCGTCGAAGGCGCGTCGCGTGCGTGTCTGACAAGTCGCGCAGACCATGCTTCGAGCGTCTCACGACGGCCCGCCGTCAACCCTCGCGCAAAGTCGTCGCCCGTCCCTGCGGGCAAGATTGCGAGTGCAGCCGAAGCATTAACCGCGCGCGGCAACTCTTCCGCTCCAAGTCCAGCACAACTCTCAAAAAAACCCGACGCAGCCGCGCTCAACGTGCCGTCGCCGCCGACAACCGCGACCGTCTCAAAACCTTCCCGGAGCGCAACGCGCACACACTTCTCCGTCTCGTTGCGTCCGACGGGTTCGCGCACGTCAAACGCAATATGTGCGCGCGCAAGCGTCGCGCTGATAATGGGCCACGCGCGACGCGTCCGCGCTGCCGTGTTGTTGATGATGACGAGAAGGCGCATCCTTGAGACCTGAATCGTAAGAGATGCTCGCAGCTTTCAGCAATCAGCGGTCGGTCATCCGTCCATTGATTGCTGAAAGCTATGAGCATCTCTTACGATTCATCTATGCAAAACGAAATGATGCGTGCGGTATGGATTGCGGGTCGAGGCGAGCGGGAAGTTCTTGAGGTGCGCGGGGTCGAGCGCCCCCGCGCGCGTGGTGATCGCGTGCGTGTGCGCGTCAGGGCGGCGGGTCTTAATCGTGCGGACATTCTTCAACGGCGCGGCAAGTATCCGGCCCCTGCGGGCGCGGATGCAAACATTCCGGGGTTGGAATTTGCAGGCGAGGTCGAACAAACGGGCGAAGAGGTCAGAGGTTGGAAAGTAGGCCAGCGCGTCTTTGGGATTACGGCTGGCGGGGCGCAGGCAGAGTAAGTAGTTGTACCTGAATCACACCTGGCGGAGGTTCCTGAAAATCTCGATTGGGTCGAAGCAGCAGCCGTGCCGGAAGTTTTCATCACGGCGCACGACGCGCTCTTTACGCAGGCAAATCTTTCGCTGGGCGAGAGCTTGCTTGTCCATGCGGTCGGGTCAGGAGTCGGCACGGCTGCCGTGCAACTGGCACGCGCGGCGGGCGCTGGAAAAATTTTTGGGACGGCGCGCACTTCTGAAAAACTTGAGCGGGCGCGCATGTTTGGAATGGATGAAGGCATCGCTGTTAAAGACGATGCGAAAGTTTTTGCCGAAGCGGTGCGCGCAAAAACTTCGGGGCGCGGTGTGGATGTAGTTCTTGATCTGGTCGGGGCATCTTATCTGGCGGCCAATCTCGACGCGCTCAGTATTTATGGACGCATGATGCTTGTCGGCACAATGGGAGGCGCGCGAGCAGAGTTGGACTTTGGCAAGGCTTTGGCGAAGCGTCTGACTATCAGAGGTACGGTCTTGCGTGCGCGCTCGACGCAAGAGAAGGCGCGGGCCGTCGGTCTGTTTGCCGCGCACGTCTTGCCACTACTTGCGAAGCGCGCGGTCGCGCCGGTTGTTGACAGCGTCTATGCGTTTGACGAAGTGCGTGCGGCGCATCTGCGGCTTGAGTCGGACGAGACTTTCGGTAAAGTCGTTCTAAAATTTTCCGATTAGTCGTCACCAGGTCTTTTACAATTGCAGGCCGGGCGCGGGCCGTGTGCGCTGCGCCTTGCGTGTCGGGGTGAGTTAAGCGAAAATGCGTTAGCATAATCCGTCGCGCGACATGCTCATGTCGCAGCAGACCGCATTGATATTTTAAGGAGAATAACCCTAGTGAAAGCGGAATTAGAGCAGTTAATTGCCTTGCAACACGCGGATACGGCAATCCGCAGACTACAGGCCGAATTGGAAGCAATCCCACAAAGGCGCGCTGAGATCGAGAAAGACTTCGACCAGCGCGCCTTTGAATTTAAGTCTGTCGAGACGCGCCTCCATGATGCAAGGGAAAAGCGCGCGCACCTTGAGCGCGAGATGGCCGAGACGCGCGCGCGCGCCGAAAAAGCCGAGCGCGATCTGATGTCTTCGACCAATTCGAAAGCTTACGAGGCGGCGATCCGCGAAATCGATGCCGCCAAAAAAGAGATTTCAAAACTCGAAACCCAAGTGCTCGAACTGATGGAGACCATCGAGCAATCCGAAAAGGAGCTGGGCGAAAAAGAGCCGGAAGTCGCACGTCTGCGCGAGGAGCTGAACAAGCGTCTCGAAGCATTTGAGGAACAGACGCGCGCGCAGAGCGAAGAGATAGGGAGACGACGCGAGGAGCGCGACCGCGCGCTTTCGACTCTACCGAAAAATATGAGCGCGCTCTACAACCGCATCAGCGCGCGCATACGAGACGGCGTGGCCGTTGCCGAAGCGCGCAACAGCTCATGCACCGCCTGCTTTATGGCGTTGCGCCCGCAGATGATGGCCGATGTGCGGCGCGGCGAAGAGATTATCGTCTGCGACAATTGCAGCCGCATCCTCTACTACGTCCCCGCAGAACAGGCGCACAAAGCCCCAACGGTCTCGGCTTAAATTCCCACAAAAACTTTTCAGCCGCGTCGGCTCCGTTGCACTCATCAAATGCAACGGAGCCGATTTCTTTCTGCCATTTGCAAAGGCTTGCGGATGCCGTTGGTGAAACGGCCTTCTTGCGGCCCGGCATTTGTTTATGCGTTTGCAGCTTAGGAGGAGCGCAGAAGTCGTGGCGGGATGTTTTGACGGCGAGTTACTCTTGAGTTGTCAGAGCTTAAGCGTTGATAAATGAATGTAAACGAGCAAGGGGGAATTTCAGATGGCGAGCATGCAAACTGCAATCCTACAAAACATTCCGGCGGCCCTACCGGTCGGAAGCGTTACACTTGGCCGACGCGCGCGTTGGTGGGTGCGTCGCGGCTCGCCGCGCCGGGGCTTTTACTATGAGACTTCGGACGGTCGCAAAATTTGCGATGAGGGTGCGCTTGAGCGCATCGGTGCGCTCGCCGTCCCGCCCGCTTGGATCGAGGTGCGCATCTCGCCAAACGCGCGCAGCCCGCTTCAAGCCATCGGGCTTGACCGCGCGGGCCGCGTGCAGCGCATCTATCACGCGTCGTTTGTGGCAAAGCGGCAGCGTCGCAAATATGAAAAGGTCTTGCGATTCGGTGAGCTGCTCCCGGCGCTGCGTCGCAAGACGAATGAAGACCTCGACAGCGAAGGCTTGCCGAAACAGAAGGTGTTGGCCGTCGTCGTTCGTCTCATCAACGATCTTTATTTCCGCGTCGGCTCGGAAGAGAGCGTGCGTCGTTATCGCACCTACGGCGTGACGACTCTGCGCAACCGTCATCTTGAGATTGAAAGTCACGGTCGTCTGGTCTTCAAATTCACTGGTAAGCATCACATCAAGCACCGACGCATTCTGGTTGATGAAGAACTCGCTTCTCTGGTCAGCGACATCAAATCGCTCAACGGCTCAAAGCTTTTTCAATACATCGATGAGACGGGGCGCAAACGCCCCGTCACGCCGCGCGACGTAAACGATTACATCAAGGCGGCGACCGCGCCGGAATTTTCCGCCAAAGATTTTCGCACGTGGGGCGGCTCGCTTCTTGCCGCCGTCAATCTGGCAGAGATCGGTTGTTGTGAAGATGAAAGAGAGCGCAAGCGCCGCGTCGTTCGCGCCGTCAAATCGGTCGCCGAACATCTCGGCAACACGCCGACCGTCTGTCGCGGCTCATACATTCATCCCGTCGTCATCGAATCCTACCTGCGCGGCCTCACGCTCGAAGAGTTTCGCAAGCGCCGCGAGCGTCGTCGCGTCGAGCGCCGCCAACCCGAGTATCAACCCGAAGAGATCGCGCTTCTCAAGCTTCTACGCGCGGCCAATAATTGAAGCAGAACGCGCAGCCGCGTCTTAAGAGTCTCGATGAATTTGAGTACACGCACACTCGTAGAACGACATCTTATGCATCTATGCCTGTTCTAAGTTAGTAATGCTCGCTCGTCTTCTTCGGCACTTTTGGAACTTTGCCGCGCCCCTTCTTCCTGTTCTTGCGTTCGTCAACGCCCTTGAGCGAAGCGAGCGGCCACAGACGATGTTCAATCTCGGCAAGTCCTGCGCCGGTGACGGCTTCAATGACTTCCTGCGAAGACTTGTAAGCCGGCGCGGCCTCGTCCAACGGCACGCGTCCGTTTGCATTGACGATGATGCCGGCCTCTCTGTACTCGTCGTCGATGGCGCGCTGTGAAAGCGTGCGCGTCGCCTCGCCGCGCGACAGACGACGGCCCGCGCCGTGATTGACCGAGTAGCCGCTATTGACTGCGCCCGCGAGCGGACGAAGAATGTAGCTCCAATCCTTGTTGCTGCCGGGAATCAGGACGGGGTGGCCCGTCTCCTCCCAGAACGTTCCCTTCAACGCCGAATGTCCGGCGGGAAACGCGCGCGTCGCACCCTTGCGATGTACCCACACGTCGCCAAACTCCGGGTGCCGTTCCTTCTGCACAAGGTTGTGGCTGATCTCATAGATCAAATCCAAATCTTGGCCGAACACCTCACGAAAAGCTTCGGCCACCTGCTCGAAGATGACGAGGCGATTCAAGATCGCATAGTTTCCGCCCGCCGCAACAGCGTTTAGATAGTCGCGGTAATGGCGCGAATCGGGCGTGAAGGAGCCGAGGTCGATGTCGCGTATCTCTGTTGGCCGCTCGTCGCGCGCCATCTCGAAATAGTTTGTGGCGAGTCCGTGTCCGAAGCCGCGCGAGCCCGGGTGGACTAGGACAAACAGCGTCCCCGTCTGTTCAGACCTTTGCAGCTCGATAAAATGGTTTCCGCCGCCGAGACTCCCCAATTGTTCAAGCCCGCGTTCGGGACGGCCTTTGCCTCCCCAGGGAATTTGCCAGGAATCATCTACGGGTATGCGATGTCGCTCGGCGCGGCTGCGGTCAAACGATGCGCCGTACTTTTCGACGTAATACTCTGCGCCGCCGCGCACAAGGTTTTGAAACTCCGTCCCCGACAGACGACCCAGACGCTTGCTCTTTCCGCCGTAGCCCATGTCCACGCGCTCCATCACCGCGCGGTTAAACTCCAGACGCTTCTCTGCGGTAGCGCGCTCGGCCTCGACATTCGACTGCGCGGACATCATCCCGCAACCAATATCGTAGCCGACAGGCCCCATTGCAATCGCGCCTGCATCCGCATCAGTGACGAGCACGCAGCCGACCGGAACGCCATAGCCGTAGTGTGTATCCGGTGTAATTACGACCAAACGCACGCCGGGGAAGCGCGTTGCATTGACGATCTGGCGGTAGAGAATATCTTCCGTCTCGCTCAAAAGCCGCGCGGTAAGAAACAGACGCACGGGCACATCTTTCGTGTCATCCGTCTGCAATTCGTAATAGCCCGCGCCATGCCAGCGCGCAAGCTGCTTCCAGTTGTGCGCGTTCTTCAACTCTTTGGCGACCTTTAGAGCCTTAGCATCATGTTTGCTCATATATGTTTCCCCTGATCGAAAATTCTCAACATCGACAATCGTTGCGTCTTATTTTTAATCCCACGCTGACTCACAGCGCAATTGCCACCGCAATTTTTGCTGCAATACGTGCGGCATCGTCCGCGTCGCTTACTTCGACACGCAACGCGGCCAAACCATACGATGCACGTCTCTCTTCATAGAGTCTCTGCGCGCTTTCTCGCTCACGCGCAAGCGGACGCGCCTCTGCGCCCGCCTTGCTAATTCTCTCCCAACAAAGCTCGAACGAAGCGTCCAACCAAACCGTCAGACAGCGATGTTTTTTAAGGAGCGCGCGGTTTCTTTCAAGCGTCCATGCGCCGCCGCCGAGCGCGAGGATGAAAGCATCACTTGACGTAAGCGCATCGCGCAAAACACGGGTTTCGATGTCGCGGAAACGCGCCTCGCCCTCTTCGTCAATCAATTCTTGCGGCGTGCGCCCCACATGCACCTTGATGAGTTCGTCGAGATCAAGAAACGTGCAGGAGAGCCGACGGGCCAGCTCGCGCGCAACCGTCGTTTTGCCGGCGGCCATAAAGCCCGTGACCGCGATGCGCGGCGGCACGCTGTCCTTGTTTGTCCGTGTCGGCACGTCTCGCTTTATCTTTCGGTCAATGATTCGAGAAGAGGAAAAAATTGGGGGAACGATACGCCCACGCATTCTTCTGCGCCCTCAATCTCCGTCTCGCCTTCTGCCGTAAGCGCAGCGACCGCAAAGGCCATTGCAATGCGGTGGTCGCCAAACGACCGCACGCGCGCGCCGCGCAGACGCACAGGCCCATAGACGCAGAGTCCATCTTCAAACTCTTCAACCTCTGCACCCATCGCGCGCAAGTTTTCGACGACCGCGCTGATGCGGTCTGACTCTTTGACTCTTAGCTCGCGCCCGTCGCGTATCTGTAGGCCGCCTTCGACTCGCGTGCCGAAGACGGCGAGCACAGGCAGCTCGTCAATCAACTGCGCGACGGCACGGCCACGCAGAATGTTCTCTGAGTCCTGATCAGAGCGCGCAAGAACTTCTGCGCCGCGCACGTGCAGATTGCCGATAGGCTCGTTGCAATCTTCGCCAGTGTTTTCAACCTTTACTGCGGCACCGAATCCTTCGAGCACGGAGAGAATGTGTGCGCGCGTCGGGTTGAGTCCGACCCGTTCGATCCTGACATCCGAGCCGGGCAGCAGCGCGGCAGCGGCGAGGATAAAAGCCGCCGACGAGATGTCACCGGGTACATTTATGTCGCGCGCATCAAAACGCGTCTGTCCCTCGACGGAAACAATCCGCGTCTCATTCTCTTGACTAAGATTAAAGCCTTCCGTTTTCACATCCACGCCTAGCCATTCAAGCATGCGCTCGGTGTGGTCGCGCGTCGGCGCTCCTCGTTCGACGACCTGTGTGCGGCCTTTCGCTCCTAAGGCGGCAAGCAACACGCAGGATTTGACCTGCGCGCTTGGCAGAGCCATCTCGTATTTGATTGCTTGAAGCGGCCTGCGACCTTCGATGACGAGCGGCGCGCGACCTTCGTTTGCAGAGACGCGCGCGCCCATCAGCTCAAGCGGCTCGATAATGCGGCGCATCGGACGACGGTTTAAACTCTCGTCGCCCGCAAGCGTCGAAGTAAAATCCTGCGCGGCGAGCGCGCCTGCGAGGAGCCGCATCGTCGTCCCTGAATTTCCGCAATCAAGTTCGACGCTGGGCGCGCGAAATTGAGCCGGGGCTTCAGACGCGCCCTTTCCTTCGACGCGCACCGCCAACTCCTCGCGCTCGACGCAAACGCCCAGTTTTTCAAGGCACGCAAGCGTCGAGGCGCAATCCGCGCTCGTCGAAAAATTTGTGATCGTCGTGCGCCCGCGCGCAAGCGATGCGATGAGAGCCGCGCGGTGCGAGACTGACTTGTCGCCGGGCACGCGGATGCGCCCGTGCAAGCGTCGGGCCGGTCTGATTCTCATCCGTCAATCTTAACAGAGGCGAGAGCTGAGAGGTCAGAGGTTAGTGATTAAAGATAAAGGGTTTTGCGCACTGCTCTATCCATTAGCTTCCAACCTCTGTTTCTTGACACGCGTGCGGCGGGCGTGTTACACCGTCCAAGCTTCCGGTAAGAAATTTAAGTCTTTTGACGGGCGCGCTCTTCTGCGTATTTTGTAGTGGTTTCGATTGGCGCGCGATCTTCCGAACGTCTTTCACTCGTGACCGAGCAGACGACCGAATTGAAGTTTCCGAGCCGCGTCGAGTCAATCGCCGAGGCGACTGAGGCGGCTGTTGATGTTGCGCGCCGCGCCGGCTTCGGCGACGAAGCGCTCTTTGGCATCGACATGGCCGTGCGCGAAGCCATGACGAATGCCGTGCTGCACGGCAACCGCTGCGACGCGTCAATCTCGACCGTGCTCGGCGTTCAAGTCCAGGGCGACGCGCTCGTCATCAGCATCAGAGATCGCGGCAAAGGCTTCGACCCGTCGGGCGTTCCAGACCCCACAGACCCGCAAAACCTTCTCAAGGCATCGGGGCGCGGCATCCTTTTTATGCGAACCTTTATGGACGAGGTCGCATGGGAACGCCATCCAGAGGGCGGCACCGTCGTGCGTATGACTAAGAAAAGGTAACAAGTAGGCAGTAGGGCAGCACAGCCGGCATGAAAATGCTTTTCTACTGACTACTGACTACTGACTACTGACTACTTTTATCTAAGGAGACTATCCGTAATGGCTGAACTCAACATCCGCGAACGTCAAGCAGGCGATGTCACAATCCTCGACATGGACGGCAAGATCACCATCGGCGAGGGCAGCGTCGCGCTCCGCAGCGCCGTACGTCGTCTGATCGAAGAGGGTAAGAAAAAAATTCTCTTGAATCTCTCAAACGTCGGCTACGTCGATTCATCGGGCATCGGCGAACTGGTGTCGAGCTTTACGACCGTCAACCGCGAGGGCGGACAGTTGAAGTTGCTCAACCTGACGCAGAAGATTCAAGACCTGCTGGCGATCACCAAGCTTCTTACCGTCTTCGATACCTACGAGGACGAGTCGAGCGCGCTCAACAGCTTTAAGTAAAGCGCGTAAATCCCAAATCGTGAATCGCAAATCGTGGTTGGCGCGTTCCTACTCTCGGACGGTAAATTGTAAGTCGCACGAACCGGCAGCCAAGCACGATTTGCGATTCACGATTTAGGATTTACGGCTTTTATGATTCGCTCCGCCTTCCGCCGTCTGCTCTCGCTCGACGATCCGCCGGAGCGCACCGCGCTCGCCTTCTCAATCGGCATTTTTATCGCCTTCTCGCCTTTTCTCGGACTTCATACTTTGATGGCAACAGCCATCGCCTTTTTCTTCCGCTTCAATAAGATCGCCGTTTATGCGGGGACGTTCGTCAACAACCCCTTTCTGACGCTTGTGCCGATCATCCTCGTCTCCTACTGGCTGGGCGCGCTCGTCATGGGCCGCTCGCTCAGTCTTCCGGCTGAAGGGATGGAGCTTTTGCGCTCTCCGCATCTTTTCGACGGCGGATACTGGCAAAAGCTTACGGCGAATTTGTGGGAGGTCGTCGTCCCCTTCTCAATCGGCGGCACGATTCTCTCCATCGTTTGTTCGCTCGCAGCCTATCCTGTAACCTTGAGTCTTTTGCGCCGAAGGGCGCGAGGATGAAAGTTTTGCCCGTAGTCGGTCGTCACTTGTCCATTGTTTTTAATCTGACGTCGCTCGATGTATTCGACAGAAAAATTGAGGACGGGCAAGCGAAAAACAACTGACGACTGGCTACTGACAAGCTTTTCATACATCTTTCCGCCTTTGATTGAGCATCTTTAGAAGCGTTCGTTTGTGAAAGTGTCAGCCTTTGCCCGTCTCTTGTCCAAAAGTTTTATGAGAAAGAAAATCGTTTTTGCCGCCGCGCTGATTCTCTCTCTTCAGTCGGTTTCAAGCGCGCAGAGCAGCCAGCCTCAGCCCACTCCCGCGCCGCGTCAGCAACAGCCGGCGCCCCGTCCCGTCACCTCTTTTGACATTACGGATTACGGCGTGCGAATCGAACCCGACGCGCGCCTCATCGTCGTCATGTCTGCGCTCGATGCAGCCGGTTGGGACCCAACACCGAAAGGCGCAGAGCCTTCCGTGTTTCGTCAGACCGTGCGCAAAGATCAGGAGACGCTCGACGCGGATTTGCGCCGACGCCTGAAAGACTTTTTTGAGCGCAACAAACTCGCGGGCGCAGCCACGCCCGCCGACGAGGCCGCGCGCTACGTCTCGCTCGCTTACACGCTCGGCCCTCCGTCCACATTTGAGGCTCCGCCGCGCTCCGAAGACCTGCCCGCAGGCGTGCTCGAAGTGCTCGATTTTGTCCCCTTATTGCGCGAGTTTTATCGACAATCAGGGATGGACGAGCGCCTGCCGCGCTACCTTCGTATGCACCGCGAAGAGGGCGACCGTCTGCGTCGTCCAACGGGCGAGATGGTCAAAACGGTGCTCTCTTATCTGCACACGCGGCCAGAGATGACGATTATCGAGCGCGTCACGCCCACAGCCTCGAAGCAAGACTCGAAGAAGCGTGGCGAAGCGATAAAAAGCGCGCCCGTCCTGCGCGAGAAAGAGCGTCTGTTTCGCATCGTACCCGACCTTCTGGCCGCGCCCGGCGCGATCAACTTTCGCGTCATCGGCGACGATTACAACGTCGTTGCGCCCTTCGACACAGACCCGACCGCTTCAGAGCTTCGACGCGGTTATATTCAATACGTCGTCGATCCTCTCATCCTTCGTTTCGGGCGCGACATTTCGACGAAGCGTGCAGCCATCAAGCAACTTCTCGACGAGCAGCGGGCGCGTAATTCAAACATCACGCCCGATGCGTTTCTCGCGCTGGCGCGTTCCGTTGTTATCGCGGCAGACGCGCGCATTGACGAGGCCGAGAACTTACGCTCGCTGCAACTGCGTACAAGCGCGCGGCTCAAGGACGCGAAGACCGAAACTCAGCGCGCCGTTATCGTCAAAGAGTTGCAGGATGAGAAAAGGCGTATCGAAGACGAGACGGTGGCGCGTCTGGCCGAAGGGTACGAACGCGGTGCGGTGCTCTCGTTTCACTTCGCCGATCAATTGCGCGGACTTGAAACCTCCGGCTTCGACATCTCAAACTTCTTTGCCGATATGGTTAATGCAATCGACCCCGCGCGCGAAAGCCGTCGTCTGGCAGAGAGCGCTGAATCTCTCAAGCGTCATCGAGAGGCGCGCGCCAAAGCGCGTGCTGAAGCTTCGGTTGCAGTTGCGGAAGGAAGAGAGACGCACAAGCGGCGCGAGGCTTTGATCGTAAAACTGCGCGAGGCCGATGAGCTTTTGCGTCTGAAGAATTACGTCGAGGCTGAAGCGCGTCTGCGCGCGTTGCAGGCGCAGCACCCGGAAGAGCCGAGCGTCTATTTTGGTCTGGCGCAGGCCGCGTCTCTTTCGGCTGAGGGCGCGTTTGACCCTGCGCTTCAAGCGGAGCGTCTTAAGACTGCGCTCAGCCTCTACCAACAAGCGATTACGACTGCTGCGGCAGAGCCTGACATATATGCT
>CBDUCU010000037.1:0-14165 GCA_965365725.1 uncultured bacterium
GCCCCGTCGCGGGTCGCCAACTGCGCAATCAGGCGATCACCGTAGCCCTGCTCGCGCTGGTCGGCGTGCTGCTCGGCATCGGCTTTCGGTTCGAGTGGACATACGGCGCGGCGGCTGTGATCACAGTCTTTCACGACGTGCTGGTTACGCTCGGCTTCTTCTCCATCTTCCAATGGGAGGTGGATCTGACGACCATTGCCGCGCTTCTCACACTTGTGGGTTTTTCGGTCAACGACACCATCGTCACCTTTGACCGCGTGCGCGAAAATTTGCGTCTGCGTCGCCGCACATCGCTCTACGAGATTACGAACGAGGCCATCAATCAGACGCTTTCACGCACTGTCATCACGGGCGGTCTCGTCTTTCTTTCAGTCTTAGCGCTCGTACTCTTTGGCGGGACGGTACTGCGCAGCTTCTCGCTTGCACTCTTCATCGGCGTTATTACCGGCACATTTTCAACTATCGCCATCTCAAATCCGATCATGGTCTGGTGGCAACAAAAGCTCGAAGGTCGCGGCGGAGCGACGCTAAAGAACGAGGGCGCAAGCACGCGCCGACAAACAGCCGGTGCGCAGAGAAGCAAGGCCGGAGCCGCAACGCGTTAAAAAACAGGATGGAAGGCGGAGGGATGAAAGCTCGACTATAGATACGAAAATGCCTTTAAATATCTCGTACATTCATCCTTCCATACTCAATCTTGATCCTTGTTTTTACGCTTGACTTCCCTGTGTTTGCGACTTAGACTTGCGCCGTTGCTGGCCAATCGAATATTTACATCAATCGCGCCCGTCCTCTGCCGCAAGGTTTAAGACGGACGTTTGGGCACGGCTGGAAGTTTGCCGAGTTGTCTGACGGGATTCTTTGAATCGTCCCTGTGCAGATTGAAGGTAAGCGTGCTTTTCAGTCGAGGCGTTCTAAATTTAACGTCGCCCGGCCGAACCCCCCATCCGAAGTTTAAGGATAATTTAAGACAACGAGCGGGCGTTTTTGTTGTAAAGACGTTGCGGCAATTTACCCCTCGGAACTTTTTTCAAGTTCTAGCATCAAACACTTTGTAAACCCCTGATCCACCTTGGCGCCGGAAAGGGAGGATGGAAGCAAGATGTTCGATAACTTAGTTGAATCTGGTTCGCATAAAGATGATCTCGCGCGCAAAGGCTCTTTCTTTCTTGGCACGGTGATAATCTATGCCGTCATACTCGTCGCCCTCGGTGTGATGAGCATCTACCTCTACAACGCGAATCTGCCCGATGCGAGCCTCGAACTCGTGACGCTGGTCGCGCCCGTGCCGCAAGCACCGGAGCCTGAGGCCAAGCCTGAACAGAAACAGGAACAGAAGCCTGAGGCTAAATCGGCTGAGCCGCAGGTCTCCATGCGTCAAGAAATCTCCATGATCATGCCGCCCGATATGTCGAAGACCAAAGAGGTCGCAAAGGCGGAGACCAAAGAGATCGCGCGCAATGTGCCTGTTGTGCTCGGCGACCGTAACGTCGATGCTGCGCCATCAGCCGCCGTCGTCGGCCCTATCGGCCCTTCCGTCAGCAGCGGAAGCGGGACGGGCGGAACTGGGGTCGGCCCTGTCGTCAAAGATGACGATGAACCGCCGCCGCCGCCGAAACCTACGCCCGAGCCGAAGAAGAATGTCACTATCTCAGGCGGCGTGCTCAACGGTAAGGCAATCTCGAAGCCCGCGCCTGCATATCCGGCCATCGCCAAGGCTGCGCGAGCATCCGGCGCGGTTACGGTGCAGATCACAGTTGACGAATCGGGTCGCGTGGTTTCGGCAAGCGCTGTAAGCGGTCACCCGCTTTTGCAGCAGGCAGCGGTCGGCGCTGTTCGCAACTGGCGCTTCTCGCCGACGCTTCTGTCAGGCCAGCCCGTGAAAGTCACCGGGCAAGTTATCGTCAATTTCAATCTGCAATAGCGACCGGCTTTCTGTATTTCAGAAACGTGGTCGGGCGCTTGTCCGATGCATGTCAGCATGAAGCGTTCGACCGTCGCAGACTTGCCTGTGGTCGCTTAAGTTCTCGCAATCAAGTGGAATTTAAAATCTTTTGGAGGGTTCTACCGTGACGACGATCCTTACGAGCGTTCTCGGAAGCAAGGCTTTGAGCTTCCTCGTGTTCCTTTGGCAGGAGGCTCCGAAAGAGGGTGGCGATATGGCCGAAGCCTTCACTATCTCCGAGATGGTGAAGAACCTCGGCTGGGTCGCGCTCTCGGTCATCATCATCCTGCTCATCATGTCGATGTATTCCATCGCCATCATGGTCGAGCGGTTTCTGACCTATTCGGCGGCCAAGAAGCAGTCGCGCGAGTTTGCCCCGCGCGTTGCACAGGCTCTCAAAAATGATCGCATAGAAGAGGCCATCAATATCAGCGACAAGCATAAAAAGTCGCACCTTGCGATGGTCGTCAACGCCGGCCTACAGGAATTTCGCGCGCATGAACAGTCGGCTGATATTTCGGGCGAAGAGGTCGAGGCCTCAAAACGCGCTCTTCAGCGCGCCATCGCCATCAAATCGGCTGAGTTCAAACGCGGTCTTTCCGGCCTTGCAACCATCGGCTCAACCGCGCCCTTCGTCGGTCTGTTCGGGACTGTGTTCGGCATCATCAACGCCTTCACAGGCATGAAGTCGGCTGAGTCGGCTGGTATCGGCGCTGTGGCCGGCGGTATCGCCGAGGCGCTCTTGACGACGGCGCTCGGTCTCGCTGTGGCAGTTCCCGCCGTGTGGCTGTTCAACTACTTTACGGGGAAGGTCGATGGCTTCATCGTCGAGATGGACAACTCGGCTTCCGAGTTGATCGACTACTTCTTGAAGAACCGCACGCGACAGCTTAAGTCATAGTCTTTCGGGTCAGGGGCTAACAGGGGCCGAATCCGCTCAATGGCGGCGGCCCCTTGAGGAGGTTTTCCGTCATGGGAATGTCAACCGGTGGAAATAAGACCGGGTTCACCTCGGATATCAACGTCACGCCGATGGTGGACATCATGCTCGTGCTTTTGATCATCTTCATGGTCATCACGCCCTTTCTCCAACAGGGCGTTTCTGTTGCGCTGCCGCGCGATATGAAGAACCCGGATGAGGATAAGGCCATCATCAAAGAGTCGTCCGTCGTTGTAGCGATAACGGCGGACGGCAAGCTCTTTCTCGGTAAGAAGCCGATTGAGAAGAGCGAACTAAAATCCGAGATTGACAAGAAGATGGAGACCAAGCAGGAGCACGAAAAGATCGTCTATATTCGTAGCGACGTTGGTGCCGACTACGGGAAAGTCGTCGATACGATCAACACGATCCGTGAATCCGGAATAGACCAGATTGGTCTCGTCGCTGATAAGAAGAAAGCCGCCGGAGGCGGAGCAGCCGCGCCGGCTGAAGGCGCTCCGGCTTCTTAAGGTCGGGGTAAAACAGTAAACGCCGCGTCCGGGCGCATTGATTCGACGACTCTGTCAAAGCATCGATAGCGTCGGCCGGTTGGAGGTTCTAACTTTATGGGAATGAGCGCCGGTTCGAGCGCCGAGCCGAACATCAACGTCACTCCATTCATCGACATCCTGCTGGTGCTTTTGATCATCTTTATGGTCATTACGCCTTTGAAGCCAGCGCGCTTCAAAACTCTCGTCCCAGAAAAGAGCGACGAGATCAACGAGGCAGCCAAGGTCAGCCCGCGCACACTCTCAATCACTGTTAAAAAGGATATGACGGTCGAGTTGATTCGCGGCGCAGACAAGGTGTCCGAAGCTTCCGTCAACGATATGGGCAACATTGCGACCTTCCTCGCCAATGAATTTAGAAGCCGCAAAGAGGGAGGCGTCTGGAGGGCAGGTTATGAAAACCGTCCCGAAGTGCCCGCCGACGACCGGATCGAGAAGACGGTCTTTATCAAAGCGCCGCAGTCTTTCAAATACGGCGAAGTAGTCAAGGTCATCGACGCAGTTAAGGGTGCAGGTGCTAATCCTGTGGGGTTACAGACCGAATTGCTCGAGCCCTAAAATCTTTGAATCAAAAGTTCCGCCACCGCCTCTTTGCAGAGCGCCGCGTGGCGGACTTTGTTATCGACGGGGCCGCCGTCAAATGCTCCAACAGCCTCGTTCTTGGGACCTAAGTCAATGAAACTCTCTCAAGTCAAGATTGTCCTGCTGCTATTAATCGTAGCATTTGCGTCAACGCTTTCAGGCTGCGCCGTAGTTAATCGCATCCGCGCCAAAAACGCGCTCAATGAGGGCGCACGCGCCTATAAGGATGGCAATTTCCCTGAGGCCGAGGAGAAATTCCGCCACGCGCTCGAACTCGACCCCGAACAGAAAAATGCTGCGCTCTTTATCGCGCGCGCTGTTCATCAGCAGTACAAGCCGGGCGTGGACACTCCGGAGAATAAGGAAAAGGCCGAGCGCGCCATCCAGGCATACAAAGTAGTGCTTACGCAAAGCCCGGACAGTGAGGACGCTTATAACGCCATCGCCTACATCTATCGCCAGATGCGCGATACGGATAAGGAAGAAGAATGGCTTCTTCAACGCGCCAACAATGCAAACGCGAATCCCGTCAAGCGCTCTGACGCATACATGATTCTTGCCAGCAAACAATGGCAATGCTCAAACGACATCACAGAGCAGAAGGCGAATAAAGAAACCATCGACAAGGGCGACAAGGGCGTGATCGTTCAGTACAAAAAGCCCGCCGATCAGGCCGAGTATGACAAAGCGATGGGCTGCATCCAGAAGGGACTTGAATTAGTCAACAAAGCCGTCGAGCTTAACAAAGAAAATCCGAGTGCGTGGGCCTACAAAACAAACCTTCTGCGTGAACGCGCGAAGCTGGCCCAGATGGATAAGAAGGACGCTGAAAAGGCCGACTACGACCGTCAGGCCGATGAAGCTGAAAAAGAGCATAAACGATTAAGCGCACAGGCCAACGAGAAGAAAGCCAGCGAAGCGCCGCCCGCTGCGAGCTAGTGCTCAAACCATCATTGACGTTTAGAATTTAACTTCAAGCGGCTTTTGGCATGCTGCCGTGATTTCAGGTGATGCTCGACTTCCAAGTCGGGCATCACCTATTCTTGTAATAAGCGTTTAGCTGTTGGCTTTTAGCTATAATTCCGAAGCTGACATCTGACGGCTAACAGCTTCTTTTATGATTCGTATTGACGAGATTGTCGAAAAGGTCGGACGCAATCATCCGCAGGCCGACCTGGACCTTTTGCGACGGGCTTATATCTTCTCAGCCCGTTGGCACAGAGGACAGACGCGCGCCTCCGGCGAACCATATCTCGTCCATCCGTTAGAGGTTGCCAATCTGCTCGCCGATATGCGTCTTGACGAAGTCTCAGTCAGTACGGGGCTTTTGCACGACGTAGTTGAAGATACACTGGTCGATCTCGACACGATTCGCGGGCAATTCGGCGAAGAGATCGCACATCTCGTCGATGGGCTGACTAAAATCTCGCAGATCAGCACGCAATCGCGCGAAGAGCAGCAGGCCGAAAACGTCCGCAAGATGCTTTTGGCGATGGTTGACGACGTGCGCGTTGTGCTCGTCAAACTAGCCGACCGCCTTCATAACATGCGCACGCTTCACCATCTGCGCACTGAGAAACGCAAACGCATCGCTCAAGAGACGCTCGACATCTTCGCTCCGATTGCGCATAGGCTTGGCATGGGGCGCGTGCGCGGCGAACTCGAAGACCTCGCCTTTAAGAATCTTCATCCTGAAGAGTATCAGGAACTGGCCGAGCAGCTTGAAAAGCGTCGTCCCGAACACGAAGCATTTCTTAAAGAGATCACGGCGCGCATCGAGGAGAAGATGCGTGAGGACGAAGTGCCGATTGTCAGTGTCGAAGGGCGCGTCAAGCGTCTCTTTTCTATCTGGAAAAAATTAAGGAGGCAAAAGATCGGACTTGATCAGGTTTACGATCTTATTGCCGCGCGCGTCATCACGCCCAGCGAAGTGCGCCACTGCTATGCCGCGCTTGGAGTCATACACAAAACCTGGCCGCCGATTCCGGGCCGGATCAAGGATTGGATAGCCACGCCGCGCGACAACCTCTATCAATCGCTTCACACATCGGCCATCGGCCCAAAGGGACAGCCCTTCGAAATTCAGATTCGCACGGAGGAGATGCACCGTGTCGCGGAAGAGGGTGTCGCCGCACACTGGAAATACAAAGAAGGGCGGCGCGGCGCACGCGACGACGATCAGGCCTTTCAATGGCTGCGCTCGCTCGTCGAGTGGTCACAAGAAGTCAAAGACTCACGAGACTTTTTAGAATCTCTCAAGCTCGACCTTTACCCAAAAGACGTTTATGCGTTTACACCGATGGGTAAAGTCATACAGCTTCAGCGCGGCGCTACGCCCGTCGATTTCGCTTATATGATTCACAGCGAGGTCGGGAATACCTGCACGGGAGCGCGCATCAACGGACGGATGGTCCCTCTTCGGACGCAACTTCAGAACGGCGACGTAGTCGAGATTCTCACCAATCCAAACGCGCATCCATCACGCGACTGGCTTAACTTTGTCGTCACCTCGCGCGCGCGTAACCGTGTGCGCCATTGGGTGGCAGAGCAGCAACGCGCCGAATCGATTGAGATTGGACGCAAGCTTTTTGAGAAGGAAGCCTCTAGATTCAGTCTCTCGGCAAAGAAGGTTTTGGGAGATTCAAACGGCGATTTTAAGCGTGTGGCGAACGAATACGGCTACGGTCGTGCGGAAGATTTGCTTGCTGCGATCGGTTACGGAAAGGTGATGCCGCGCAACGTCATCGCCAAATATCTCGGCCCTGAGAAATTCGCTGAACTCGATCAGAAGAAAGAATCGAAACTGAGAAGCGGGATGCAGGCAGGCGTGCAAGCTGTCCGCAAACTCATCCGTCTCGGCGAAGACTCAATCGTCGTACGCGGCTTGGACGACCTGTTGGTCGCGCGCGCGCGTTGTTGCAACCCCGTGCGCGGCGAGGAGATTGTGGGCTACATTACGCGCGGTAAAGGCGTGGCCGTTCATGCCCGGCGTTGCAAAAACGTCAAGTCGCTGATGATCAATCCGGAACGGATCGTCGATGTCGAATGGGCCGGCAAAGACGATCAATCAGCCTACGCGGTTAAGTTGCTTGCGACGACGGAGAACCGTACGGGGATGATTGCCGGCATTACAAACGCCATCTCCGAGATGAAAACCGGCATACGCGAAGCGCGCGCCACCGTTTCGGCAAACAATCACGGTCTCATCGAAGTGACGGTCGAAGTTTTCGACGTAAAACATCTGGACAAAGTGATGTCTTCAATCCGTAAAGTGCCCGGCGTGCTCGACGTTGAACGCGTGCAGGGCGCGGCGTGAAAAATCTCTTGGCATTCTGCAATAATCCTTCTGCTTCAATATTTTCACTCTTGTTGACCATTCGGCTTAAGCATCTCCACGCGTAAAACTCACATCAATAATTTCGAATAATTCCGCGTAGAGCCTGTCACTCGTTTTTCATAGTAGGGGCGCTGCCCGCAGATGTATGGTAAACGAGCAGGTGGTTAAGTTCAGATTGGCCGACGCTCGATTGCTGATTGCTGAAAGCATCTGTTAAAATCCCCGTTTTGTTTTGCGAGTTGTTTTTTCGAGGTGTCTCACTGTGAAGCAGATTGTCGCAACAAAGCAAGCGCCGCAGGCCATCGGGCCTTATTCGCAAGCCGTTATCGCTGGTGGGATGGTCTTTGCTTCCGGGCAGATTCCGCTCGATCCGCAAACGGGAGAATTTGTCTCGGGTGGAATTCAGGAGCAGACCGAACAGGTCTTGCGCAACCTCTCGGCGCTGCTCGAAGCGGCAGGGACAAGCCTTGACCATGTTGTCAAAGCCACAGTGTTTTTAGCGGATATGAATGATTTCGCGGTGATGAACGAGGTTTATGGACGATTCTTCAAAGAGTCGCCTCCTGCCAGATCAACTGTCGAAGCGGCGCGCTTGCCACGCGATGCACGGGTTGAGATCGATGTCATTGCTTTGATAAGAAACGATGAACGCTGAACGCGGAAGGCTGGATGAAAAGCAGGCTCTTCTTGATCCTTCCGCGTTCAGCGTTCATCGTTTAGCTTAGACAGCTTTTGCGACCTTGCCGCCTTTGATGCAGGTCGTGCAGACCTTCATGCGGACGTTGCCGCCCTGTGGGCGTTGAACGCGAATCGATTGAAGATTAGGATCGAATCGACGGCGTGTGCGGTTGTTTGCGTGTGAAACGTTGTTACCAAATTGCGGCCCCTTGCCGCAGACTTCGCATCGTTTTGCCATGATCTTTTTTGATACCTCCGGGCATTAAAAAAACGCCGCCGTGGTTGCCTCCAACATTGTAGGTTGCGACGGCCGGGCGCGTCTGAAACAAAAACTTATAGCAAACAGGTTTGCACACGGTCAAGTTGCCGACCTGATTACCGAAACGTCTTTAACCAAAGAGAGTCGAAGGAGTGGAGAGCAAAGTGCATAACAGTAGAGTGAAGAAAAACCTCGCGGTTGCTTGTGTCTTAATCCTGGCCGCCGTGCTCGGCGCATGCAAGGACGAGAAAGGGCAGGCCGCAAAGGGCGATGCCTCAGTTGCCGCAACGGTCAACAGCAAGCCTGTGACGCTAAAGGAAGTCGATTTTGCCATTCGTCAACAGGTGGGCGAGCAGTTTTCGCAGCTTTCGCCGACGCAACTCGCCGCCGCTCGGATACAGTCGCTCGACAGCCTCATCCAACAGGAAGTGCTCTTCCAAAAGGCCGAGGCCGAGAAGCTCCTTCCGACCGATGAAGAAGTTACGCGGGCCATCAACACGCAAAAGCAGCAGGCCAACCTGACCGAAGAAGAGTATCAAAAGATGCTCCAGGAAAGCGGCCAGACCGAACAGACCGTGCGTGAGATCGCTCGCAAGCAACTCGCCATCCAGAAGCTCATCGAGAAGACTGTCGGCAATGTCACGATCAAAGACAACGAGGTCGTTGACTTCTATAACACTAACAAAGCGCAATTCGTCACCCCGCGCGGAGTGATGCTCTCGGCGATTGTTGTTGACCCTGCTGATAGCGGCGGCGCTATCCGCGACGATGCCAAGAACGATTTCGAGGCGCAGAACAAGATCAACGAAATCAGCGCGGCTCTCAAGCGCAACGAAGATTTTGCCACGCTGGCGCGAAACCGTAGCGAAGACCAGAGCATGCTTCGAGGCGGCGACCTTGGTTTTGCGACGGAAGAGCAACTGAGACAGAATCGTTTCCCGCAAGAGCTGATTGCAAATCTGATGGGGCCGATGAAGCCGGGCGATGTAACGAGTCCGATTAGACTAGACGACGGACGCTTCTACATCTTCAAGCTAACCGACAAACGTCTGACCACCGAGAATCAGACGCTCGATACGCCCGGAGTCCGCGACAAGATCAAGGAGCTGTTGCGCAACGAACGCGCGCGCATCATGGGCGAAGCGATGCGTATTGTCGCCATGAGCGAGGCAAAGGTCGTCAACAATCTTGCCGCAGACATTCTCAAAGACCCGAGCATGCTCGGCGGTCTGACCCCAGCCGGAGCGCCCGCACAGACGGCGGCCCCTTCAGCCAACAGCAGCGCAACTACAGGAGCTACCAACAACGCGCCCGCGACAAACACGAACGCGCCAGCGGCCAACACGGCCCCGTCGCCTGCAGCTTCTCCCGCGAGATAGCTTTTCAGCTGATGAGAATGATTTGACGGTTCAATGGTTTTGACGAAGCGGGTCGTCCAAGCTCAGACGTAATTGAGCGAGACGACCCGCTTCAATAATTTCGACGGCGAAAGAGAAACTGCCGTTGTTCTTACTCGAAGAAAATGCTTTTTCGGCTTTCAGACGTTTATAAGTCCTACGGTGCGCAGGACGTTCTGCGCGGCGCAAGCGTGCAGGTCAATCCCGGCGAGCACGTCGGGCTGGTCGGGCGCAACGGAGCAGGGAAGACGACGATCTTTCGTCTGATTAGCGGTGAGGAAACGCCTGACGAAGGCGACGTTGTGCGTGTACGCGGCTTGAGTCTCGGCTTGCTCGAACAGCATATCGATTTCGAGCCGGGCCTGACGGTTCATGAAGCTGCGCTTGCAGCATTCAAAGAGTTGCAGCAGATCGAGCATGAGATGCACGTGCTCGAACACAAAATGGCCGAAGCTGCGGATGATCTTGATGCCGTGCTCGAACGCTACAGCGAGCTACAGCATGAGTTTGAACGGCTCGGCGGTTTCGAGTATGCAGCGCGGGCAGAAGCCATCCTTCAAGGTCTCGGTTTTGAGCGCGAGACGTGGACGCTGGAGACAGAGAAGCTTTCAGGCGGGCAGAAAAACCGTCTCGGTCTGGCGCGTCTGCTGCTGGCCGAGCCGGACGTGCTTTTGCTGGACGAGCCGACCAACCACCTGGACGTGGCCGGCGTAGAATGGCTCGAAGAATTTCTCTCCACTTACAAATCTGCCTACGTCATCATCAGCCATGACCGATACTTTCTCGACCGCGCATGCACGCGCATCGTCGAAGTTGAACTGGGTCGCGCCGTCAGCTACAACGGCAACTACTCAGCCTTTCTCGTCGAGCGCGAAGAGCGGCGCGAGGCGCAAAGACGCGCTTACGAAAACCAGCGACAGCTGATTGCCAAGACCGAAGAGTTCATACGCAAAAATCTCGCCGGTCAAAAGACCAAGCAGGCCAAGTCGCGCCGCAACATGCTTGCGCGTATGGAGCGCGTCGAAGCCATCCCCGTCGATCAATCGTCCGGCGATTTTCGCTTACAGAAGGTCGAGCGCGCGGGCACTTACGTGCTTACGGCTAAAGGTCTCTCGGTCGGTTATCCCGACGTAACGCTTGCGCGCAGCATCGATCTCATCCTGCGGCGAGGCGAGGCTCTCGGCATTATCGGCCCGAACGGATCGGGCAAGACAACGTTTCTCAAGACCATTCTCGGCAAGCTCCCCGAAATAGAGGGCGAGGTTCGTTGGGGTTCAAACGTGCAGATAGGTTACTACGCACAACAGCTCGACGACCTCGACGACCGTAACGAAATCATTATGGAGCTGCGCCGCGTCGCGCCTTCGACGGCGACGGCAGGCGAGCTGCGCGGCTTTCTCGCCAAGTTTCTCTTTACGGGCGACGATGTTTACAAACACGTCCGCGACCTTTCAGGCGGCGAGAAAGGCCGTCTTGCGCTCGCCAAGCTCATCTACTCGCGCGTCAACGTACTTGTGCTTGACGAGCCGACCAACCATCTCGACATCCCTTCGCGCGAAGCTTTGGAAGAAGCTCTCGACACTTACGAAGGCACAATCATCACCATCAGCCACGACCGCTATTTTCTCGACCGCGTCGCCACACAAATACTCGCCCTCGATGGTCAGGGCGAAGCCGAACACTACGAAGGCGACTACACCGAATACCACGACTGGAAGGCCGCTCAAAATGTACAGGTAGTTGATAAGACCAATCAGGTGAAACAGATTTATGTCAATCCGCAGACAAACACCGTTCAAGAATCTAAAGGTAAGCAGGTCAAGTCAAAATCGTCAGTAAATAAAGGCGCGAAAAGTAAGTCTGGGGGTCGCAACCCGCAGACAATCGAAACTGACATAGAAGAGATGGAAAAGCGGCTTGCTACTCTCTCAATTGAGATGTCTAAACCCGATGTAGCATCCGATCCGCAGCGTTTGATACAACTCACATCGGACTATCAACAGGCAGACATATCCTTACGCGCGCTCTATGGAGAGTGGGAGCGCGTCATGAGCGAAACGGCAAATAGTTGATAAACGACTTGAACCTTAATCCCTACGATAATGAATCACAATTACAGGGTTTTCACTTTCGATTGGGAAATCTTGAGGCCCTTCGGGATTACCATCGTCGATTGAAACCTCAAAAATTTTGCCGGGAACCGAGATTTCAAATTTTCTTCCCTTTTTACCGTCTTTATCTTTGAAATCAACCAGAGGGGAATCAATTTCAAGCGACCCGCCTTTGATAATGATCGGCACGATCTGCAAATTCTTTTTGTCGTCTAACGCTTGCTCTTGAGATTTTTCCGTGCTGTTGTTTTTTCGTGGCATGATTTACTCCTGTAAGGTTGGGGTTTCTATTTGCGCTCAGAAAAAACTGGACTGAGCTGTTGACGATAACTTTGCACATCCGGTCTTGCTAGATAGCTATCGTAAAAATCAGCGCTCCAACGCTGCTGAAGGCCGGTCAACAAATCAATTGCGCGCTCTACGTATTCTTTCGCTTTTGCGTCATCTGACGAATTACTACTCGCCTGCGAGCTGATGAGCAATGCGCGCCATTGTGAATCCGTTTGACCAGAGCGCGCAAAAAATTCTTGAGCTTGTAAGGCAGTGCTCAACGCGCTCTGCATTTCCCCATTCTCGAACAGGGAAAAGGCAAGCGCTAATTGCGCCAGTGCAATCAAACGCGGATTTGCCGAAATCATTGCGGTCTCAAGCGCCTGTTGACAAGCGATTTTGCCTGTTTGTGGGTTGCCAGATAGCGATTGCGCTAAACCGAAAGTATATTTTGCTGCAATAGAGATGTTTTGATACTGCTCGCCAGCTAATTGCAAAGCCATCTGACTCTCTTGTGAGACTTTTGCAAAACGTCGCTCACTTAAAGCCATTTGAGCGTTGAACAAATGAATCCATGCTAACAACTGATTGTCTCGGTCTTGTGGCCGCTTAACCTGAGCAGATGCATCTTCGAGGCTTTGGCGGGCTTCTTCGTAGCGTCCGAGTTGCCATAGCATGTTACCGCGATTAAGCATAACGTATGCAACACTCAAGGGCGCGTTGAGTGATTTGTTTATTTTGTAGCTTTCGTCGAAATGCTCAAGCGCCTTTGGGAACTCCTCTTTGTGACCGAGTAGAAGACCGATAGACGCGTGAGCATGAGCCAGTTGCGATGGGTCGCCTACTTTTTGCGCTAGTTCAAGTTGTTGCTCGAAAGCCTTAAGCGCAGCCTCATAATCTCCCTGCTGTTCACTGGCATGACCGAGCAGCAATAAAGCTTGCGAGGTTTCTTTGCGATAGCCGCCTTGTTGATAAAAGTCGAGCGATTGTTTGATATAGGGAAGAGCTTTGTCCGTATTGCCTTGCATTACGTGCAAGCTTCCTAACGAAAGTTTTGCTCTGGCCTCGCCGCGTCGTCCACCAAACTTGCGCGAAAATTCGAGGGCCTGCGTAAACAATTCCTCAGCCTTACGATAGTCGCCGCGCAGGAAAAACGAATTGCCAAGATCGACCAAACCATTTGCGGCTAAATTCTCCATCCCTTCTGTGCGCGCAAGGTCGAGAGCCGTTGTCGCATATTGTTCAGCCGTCGAGACGTTTCCTTCCATACTTAAGATGCTGCTCAGTTGGAGCAGAATCTTTATCTGTTGATGCTTATTGTCGATGATTCGGGCTTTATCGAGAGCCAATTCAAAGGGAAGGCGCGCCTCCTGCAATTTGTCCAGATTGTTTAGAAGAAGTCCCTTTTGATAAAGCGCCTCTGTTACCCCTTCAAAATTGCTGAGCGAATGGTAGAGTTTCTCTGATTTGTCAAAAACGGCGATGGCGCTTGCTAATTCCTGTTTCCGCCCGTAAAGGATGCCAAGTCGCAAAAGCGCAGCAGCATACTGAGGATCACGCCGTGCGGCTTCTTGGTAACATTCGATAGCTTTATCCGTCTCCTCGTTCTTTTCATAGGCCCGGCCTAGATCAAGATAAGCATGAGCCTTATCTTCTTGCTGTACCTTTTCAATTAAAGCGCGATAGTTTTCGACGGCGGCGGGGAAGTTCCGCATTACGGTGTTTGTGACGGCTTGAAGGTGCAGAGTGTCGATAGGAGGTAAAGAGCCGGGATCGTTGACGAGCGATTTAGCGGCGATAGTTTCGTCCTTTGCCCTGTCCGAATAATCAAGCTCCATCCAAACTTCGGCAAGACGGGCATGCGCAAGGGCAAATTGCCGGTCGGCAGCGATGGCATTCTCAAAGAGCTTACTGGCTTTGTAATAAGTGCCATCCCGAAGCGCCTCTTCTCCTGCACTATACCAACGCATAGCTGCCGGCGACGGAGCATGCGGGGTCGCTTTGGAGAACCAACGCAGTGTGAACCATCCGCAGAGCAAAAGAATCAGGATGGAGATGAGAAAAGCGGTGCTGAAACGCGGACGACGGAACTGTTCGG
>CBDUCU010000038.1:0-14119 GCA_965365725.1 uncultured bacterium
CCGCCGTAGCCGGGGCCGGGATGAAGAAACTTGCGTCCGATCCGGTTGTCCATGCCCATTGCGCGTGCTACATCGTGAACGTCGCAGCCAATGCGGTCGCAGAGGTTTGCGATCTCGTTGATAAAGCTGATCTTGGTGGCGAGAAAAGCGTTTGCCGCATACTTTGACAATTCCGCCGCTTCGGTCGAGGTGATGACGACTGGCGTTTCAATGAGATAGAGCGGACGATAGAGGTCGCGCATGATGGCGATGGCCTCTTCATCGTGGCTGCCGATAACTACACGGTCGGGGCGCATAAAATCGTTAATGGCCGCCCCTTCGCGCAAGAACTCTGGATTTGAGACGATACCAAAGTTGACCTTCTTTTTCTGACGCTCGCTAATCAGGCGACGCAGATGCTCGCCCGTGCCAACAGGAACAGTTGATTTGGTTACAACCACCTTATAACCGTTCATATATTGGGCGACCTGTGAGGCGGCTTCCTCGATAAAGCGCAGATCAGCCGCGCCGTCTTCACGCGGCGGCGTTCCAACGGCCAGGAAAATGACGAGAGCCTGCTCGACAGCCGTGCCGAGATCGGTTGTAAAGCGAAGCCTTCCGGCACGTACGTTATTTTCAACAAGTGTATCAAGGCCGGGTTCGTAGATTGGTATGTCGCCTTTATTGAGACGCGCAATCTTATCGGCATCGACATCGACGCACGTCACGTCAACACCGAATTCAGCAAAACACGCCCCAGTCACTAACCCTACGTAGCCTGTTCCAACAACAGCAATATGCATGCTCTGATAAAACCTTTCAGAGTTTATGAAGGAATAACTCCACAAAAAAGCATGCGGGTCACGCGGACATCATCCGCGTGACCCGCAAGAAATGCAAGAGCCTGTGCCTTTTGATCGCTAAGAACGTTTGAGACGGCGATTTTGCAACCGCAAAAACATTTTAGCGCGACGGGCTGATGACAATCGGATTACCACCAAACTCGAAGTCGTTATCCTGTGTAGCGGCAATGATGGCCGCCGCAATAGCGCCGCCAGCTGCGAGAAGCAGAGCAGCCAGCGCGCCGCCGCCGATGCCTTCCATGTCAGGAGTCGTCAGACGAGTGCAACGCGTGCCCGGAGCGGCTTGACCCGCATCCTGGCTGCTGCCGGCGGCAACCTGTTTGACTGTGTCGCCCGCGCGCAACTCAACCTGACCGGATTGCGTGGCGACCTGCGTGTTACCGCATTCCACGTCAACAAGAAAAACATTGGGCTGACGATTATCGGCCACAGCCGTACCGTCTTTGGTCATGACACTGGCGTTTGTCCCCGATGAAGTTGACAAACGTACGCGTCCTGCGTCGAGCATGGCCGTCACACCCGATTCGTTAAAACTGAGCTTAATGCTTGAGTTCGGCAAGATTTCAACGCGCCCGAGCTTGCCGAGGCTAACGACGGCACTTGACCCTTGCGCGGTGGTGATTGTGCTGTCGGAAAAAATGGTCGCGCCGGAGATGGCGCTTGCGCCGTTCACCGTGACGTCGCCCACGACAGAGAGGTCGCCAGTAGCGCCCTTCTGCACTTGCGCGGCCAACGCGACCATCGAATACATGCTCCAGACGGCAAGCGTCAGGGCCAGCGTGATGGTCTTACGGCTCATAGTTCTGCTAATCATTACTCTTCCTCCCGTAGGTGAAACGTCCAGAATTTTTTTGTAGAGAGCGTGCCGCAAGTCTCTTAATGGACTCGCAGGAGACATATTTTCTTTTGGGCTTATCTCGCTAACCCCGTCTCAGAGATTGCTCGCCACGCGCGGCCTGTTCTCATGAAAGCTGGAATGAGAGCCACTGTGGGCTTCAATAGACCCCGCTTTTTTACACGAATACTGGGCCGGTGTCAACAAGCATTTACCTAAAATCCCTGCTTTTTTTACATCCGCAAAGGGTTTACACACAATCGTTTGCTACATTTTCGACACAACTCCATCCGCGTCTAACGCCGCTCAAAGAGATATGCGCTTTCATAGAGTCGCCCTTCGGTTCCTGCGGCGGCGGCAAACTGACGGCGACGACGTTCGCCACCGCTCCCAGTACTGTGGCTCCAGATTGCAGCGCCCGCAAACTCGCCTTTCTTGTTCAGCGCGTAGAGATTTACGTCAAACTGTTTGAGCATTTCAGGGTCGTTACCGTAGCGCGCGGCAATCAGTTTAAGCGCCTCAAGGCAGGCCTGCTCAGGCGACATCCCGCGTTTCATATATTCAACGACGGTGCGTGCACCATTGATATAAATCACCTCTTCGCCGCGACCTGTCGAACCTGCTGCACCGACTTCGTTATCCACATAGAGGCCGCAACCGATAAGAGGTGAATCGCCTACACGGCCCGGAATTTTCCAGGCCAAACCGCTTGTCGTCGTCACGCCGCTAATATCGAAATTGTTGTCGAGCGCGATACAATTGATCGTGCCGGTTGGTGGATTTCGGGCGACGAAATCGGCGCGCGCCAAGATTGCATCACGTAAACGGGCATCGCCGCGCGAATACTCCTGGGCTGCGGCAAACGATGGTGAAAATCTCTCGCGTGCAGAATTTCTTCGACCCGCAGGAGAAGCGGGCGCGGGTCTCAGCGTTTGCGGCCCCCAATCGTCTTCGCCGGAAACGCTCTCCTTCCAACGCAGCCAAGCGATGCGCGATTCTTCCGTCAAAAGATTGATGTTTTCAAAACCCATCTGCGTAGCAAACTCGCGTGCACCTTGCCCGACGATCAGGATGTGGTCTGTATGCTCAAGAATGGACTTGGCAACTTTTGAGGGCGTGCGCACGCCGCGCAGAGAGGCCACAGCACCGGCGCGGCGCGTCGGACCGTGCATCACGCTCGCATCGAGTTCAACTACGCCGTGCTCATTTGGCAACCCGCCGTAACCGACTGAATCATCTTTCGGGTCGAGCTCGTTAATGTTCACGCCCGCGATAACAGCATCGAGCGTATCTGCGCCTCTCCTCAATTCCTGAAAGGCTTTTGTCACAGCTGCCACTCCGTTTGCGCTGGCGACAACAAGCGGGGGTTTTGATTGACGGGCATCTTCGCGTCGCGCCGCGCTATTTTGCGCGACGGCTTCGACACTGATGCGAGGTGCGATGGCCGTCGCACTGAGTCCGGCGGCAGCACCTTTCAAAAATTTTCGGCGGCTCTTATCCGTGCCCATGAGTTTTTCCCTGCCCCGCAGGGCCGGCGTAGATTTTGATCTGATAAAGCTTAAAGAGATGCGGCGGCGCATGGTAACAAAGCCGCATACGAGGCGCAATAAAATTTCCTGAAGAACTGTTGAAACGATTAAAGACGCGGCAAAACTGGGCGAAGCAATTCAGCAAAAATGCGTGAATCAACAATAAACGCGCATAACTAAATCACACATCAGCCCTGTCGCTGAACGGTCTCGTCGTAAAAGTTGCGGGCGCGTTCGGCCAAAGCCGGTGGCACGGTGACGCGAAAAGGGTGCTTCGCAAAAAACGTCGGAACACGGCGGACGCGTGCGCCCAAAGCCACGAGCACATTGGCTGCGTCTTCATCACCGGGTTCATCAATGTCAAAGCTTGCCGCAGCGCGTCTGAAAGCTCCGCGCAGACGATCAAGCGGGAGATCCCTATCGACAAGCACCTTGCCACGCGCCTGAAACTCACCGAGCGCATGCAAAATGAGCCGCTCAAGATCAGGCTCGCCTTTGCCTTTGTCCCTGTCGAAAAAGGTGCGCTGACTCATTAAAGAAAAGAATCTTCACCGGAAGTTTGTTTGCCGTTTACGGGGAAACGACTCGGCGCGGTCGCGGAGCAGTCGTCGCGGAATCTGATGCAGGTGCAACCGTCGAAGTTGAACCCGTCGCTGGAACATTCACCGACGCGCCCTGTTTTCTCAACTCGGCCTGTTCGTAAGGGTCGAGACGTGCAAAGACATAGAATCTGTCGCGGCCTAAAACGAGCGACTCGATAAATCTGAATTGATAATTTAACACTTCGCCCATCTTCAGATCTTTGACGCTCGGCGGAGGATCGAAAAGTAGATTGAATTCATCAGCAGCGACGGCTTCTAGTTCGGGAAGATAGTCGTTTTCGGTTTCGCGTGCGATGCGGAGAGCCGTGCGCCGCAGCGCATGGATGCGGTTTGAATTGCGTATGTAATAGGCTCGATCAACTTCGCGGCGACTGACGCGGTCGTCCACTACCTCTTGTTGATTTTTCAAATAGCCGAGATAAGCGCGGACAATTGGGCCAAACTCCTTTTCGCTCTGCTCGGAGCGTGCGCTCTTTTGCGGATTCGCCGCACTTGCCAATACAAAACAGAGCAAGAGACATAACGAAGTTTGCCAAAAGATTTTCAGAGCTTTCATAAAGCAGGCCCCCGCTTGGTTAAAAAATTACGCGTCTTAGTTTTGATAGAGCAATGTTGGGGGATTTGTTTGCGAGCATCAGTTTAGCACGAGACGCGCTTTATTAATGAGCGTGTCAAATACCAAAAATCAAATCTCGATTTTGAATCGGCTTCTGTTGAGCTTATTGCGCCGCTTCTCTCGACGATGATAAATTCTTGCCGAATCGATATATGACTTCAACCAAACAGAGAACGGAATCGGACGGCGAAGTTTCTACAAGCGCCCCGCGCGTGGCGCTCGCCGTTTCGGGCGGGATTGCGGCTTACAAGGCCGCCGAAATTTTGCGTGGTCTTCAACGCGCGGGTTGCACGGTTCGCGTCTGTATGACAAAGCGCGCGTGCGAATTTATCACCCCGCTGACTTTTCGTGCTCTCTCCGGCTCACACGTCGTCGTTGACGACTATGCTCCCGACAATCCAGACCCAATCGCGCATATCACTTTTTCGCAAACCATCGATCTCCTTCTTGTCGCGCCCGCCACCGCCAACATCATCGCAAAGTTTGCCAACGGCATCGCCGATGATTTTCTCTCGACGACCTATCTGGCATCTAACGCGCCCGTCATGGTCGCGCCTGCGATGAATACGACGATGTGGAATCACAATGCGACGCGACGCAATCTCGATCAACTCCGCGCCGACGGCGTGCGCGTGGTCGAACCCGACAGCGGCGAAATGGCATGTGGCACATTCGGGCCGGGACGTTTGAGCGAGCCTGAAATCATTGTCAAAGCCGCGCTGGAGATGCTTCGTGAGCATTCGCGTCAAAAACTGAAAGACCTTGCAGGCGAGCGCGTCATCATCACTGCCGGAGCGACGCGCGAGGCCATCGACCCCGTGCGCTTTCTGACAAATCGCTCGTCAGGCAAGATGGGCTTTGCTCTGGCAGATGCGGCGCGCGCACGCGGCGCGGATGTCACGGTCGTAGCAGGCGCAACGACTGCACGCGCGCCCGAAGGCATTGAGATTTTTCATGCCGAATCTGCCGAAGCGATGCACCGCGCCGTGATGCGTCAGATTGAAGGCGCTTCTATCTTTATTGCCGCCGCCGCCGTGTCGGATTATCGCCCCGCCACGTGCGCCGTGCAAAAGATTAAAAAATCGACCAATGCTCTAACGCTTGAGCTCGAGCCGACAAAGGACATTCTGGCCGAAGTCGCCAATGCGCGACAGAATGGCCTGCTTGTCGTCGGCTTCGCTGCTGAAACGGAAAACGTCCTGGAGCATGCGCGCCAAAAACTTCTGCGCAAAAAACTCGACGCTATCGTCGCTAACGACGTGACGCGCACGGGCGTGGGATTCGATGTCGATACAAACGCCGTCACAATTATCACTCGCGACCGCGACCGACACGTTGAAGTGCCTCTGTCGTCAAAACTCGAAACCGCTCATCGCATTCTCGACGAGATCGTTCGTTTACGGCGGAGCAAATAACAGAGCGGAAGGAAGTTTTTTTTAGCTTGAGCTTTATCAAACTGATTGCGAAAAGAAGAGCCATTGGAAAAAGAATCACGGTTAAACGAGCTTCTCGGCGAGGTGACGGGCGATGTCGCCGAGTCGCTCACATATCTACGCGAGCTGGGTGTCGAATTCTTCGGGCAGAGTTCGCTCTCTGTAATCGAAGATTCAAGTCAAATCGAACCCGTTCGCCGCGCTCATTCGCCGCAGACCGCTCTGCCCGAAGCGCTGGCGCGAAATGCGCGCGCAGAACAAACTATCAACGCGCGTCCTTCGCCCCCTTTATCAACGCCCCCGCTTGAATCAAGACAGCCCGAAGCGAGCGCTCAAACAACTATGCCGAAAAAACCAATCCGACCGCCCTCGCCAAATCCGCCCGAGCCGAGAGAGACGCTTTTCGGCGAGATCAAACCTAAAGACGAGTTGAGTCTCGGTCGTCCGGGCGAGACTTTTGAAGACATCCGCAACGACATCGGCGAATGCGTACGTTGCCCGCTTTATCAGGGAAGGACGAAGATCGTCCACACCGAAGGCAATCGCAAAGCGCGTCTGATGTTTGTCGGCGAAGCTCCGGGCGCAGATGAAGACGCTTCGGGAAGACCTTTTGTCGGGCGCGCCGGACAGCTTCTCAACAAGATCATTGAAGCCATTGGTCTCAAGCGCGAAGAAATTCTTATCGGCAACGTCAATCGTTGTCGTCCGCCCGGCAACCGCCAGCCGACGACCGAAGAGGCCAAGACCTGCAAACCATTTCTCCTGCGCGAGATCGCCGTCGCACGTCCCGACGTGATCGTCGTGCTTGGCAACACGGCGATGAAAAATTTGCTCGACACGAAAGAAGGCATCACACGTCTGCGCGGCAAGTTTCAAGACTACAACGGCATCAAGGTCATGCCCACGTTTCACCCCGCGTATCTTTTGCGCGACCCTTCAAAAAAGCGCGAAACTTGGGAAGACATGAAGATCGTGCGCGACTATTTGAATCAGACAAAAAAGCAGTAAGCAGTATAAAGGTTGATTGATTGCGCTCTCCGTCTTAGTTCAACCAACTGCTCTCTGCTTTCTGCTCATAACAAATCATGCAGGAAACGCTTTTCGGCGACTCTTCCCAACCGGGCGCGCCTCTTGAGACTCTCGACGACATCAACGCCGAGATGTTGCAGCGCGGAAAGCTTGTCGCTCAGTTCAAAGAACGCATTTTTATCTTCGGGGAAGGCACGGCGGGTGCACGCGTGGCCGTCGTCGGCGAATCGCCGGGGCCGCCCGACATTGATTCGGGTCGCCCCTTTATGGGGCCAGCCGGATTGATGCTCAACAAGATTCTTTTGAGCATCGGACTCCGGCGCGACGACTGTTATTTGACCAATACGGTCAAGATTATCTCGACCGGCGACGAGATGACATCCGACGTGCTCTCATTTTTTACGCCTTACCTGCACCGCGAGTTGTCTGTTGTGCGTCCGCGCGTCGTCATCTCGTTTGGCAACACGCCGACGCGCGCTCTGCTCAATACCAAAAAGCCTATCTCGCAACTGCGCGGCGAGTTTCACGATTATCGCGGCGCACGTTTGATGCCGACCTTCAACCCTGCATATCTTTTGCGCGACCCATCAAAAAAACGCGAAGTATGGGAAGACATGAAAAAGGTTCGCGCCCTACTTTCAACGACATAAATTACAATGGCAAATTTGCCTGCCGCTCAATCAAATTGACGATTGACTTTACCTGTCCTGAAGGTGTTTACTCTCCACCGAATTCGGCAGCTTGCGCGTTCCTCAAAGCAAGTTTTTTTGTCAGTCGCCCTCGCCTGTTAATTACCAAGCCGCTCTTTCAGCTTCGCTTTTGTCTAAGATGAAATGTTTCCTGCAAATCGTCTTATCTGTCTGTATAGCCCCATTCATGGCAGATATGTGAGGCGCTCAAAATCGAATACCTAACTTCCATTAACACGCTTTACAAGACAACTCCCCTCGGTTCAGTCAAAGACTTTGAGCCTTTGTACCGCTCTCTGCTGCTTCAATACATTCCTCGCTGCGCGCGAAGCTCCTTAACACAAAGGCCCGACACAGTGAAAGGAGATATATGAAAGATTCCCCCAACAGATTCCGACTCATCGGCTGTCTGGTGATGCTGGCATTAGCCGGAGCTTTCCTTTACCTGACACCGACAGGCCACGCACAACTTCCAGACAAAACCGTAACGCCAAACGTCTCTGACACGGGCATCAACAAATCGCTCGCTCAGCAGATAGGCGCAGGGCGGGGCGACGTGATGACGGCGCATTCCTCCGCCTTTATTATGCAACGCGATCCGTTCCGCGCTATCAGACGTGGACGGCAACTCTTTCAACGCAAATTCACAAGACTGCAAGGCATCGGCCCGTTACGCGGCGACGGCGTGGGCAACATCGAAACCGAACTGGCTATCGGGGCGGGTATGGTTGACAGCTGCGCCGGTTGTCACGGAAGACCGCGCGGCGCGGCAGGCTTCGGCGGCGACGTTGTGACGCGGCCCGACAGCCGCGACGCACCTCATCTTTTCGGTCTCGGTCTCAAAGAGATGCTCGCCGACGAGATGACGGCTGACCTGCGCGCCATTCGTGAACAGGCCGTCAATCAGGCGCGCAACGGCCCTTCAAACAGAACGGTGATAAAGACGTTGCAAAGCAAGGGCATCAGCTTTGGCGCGATCAAGGCGCGTCGTCATGGCAACCGCGTCGAAGTTGATACGTCGAGCGTGGAGGGCGTTGACGCGGATTTGCGCGTGCGTCCCTTCTTTATGCACGGCGAAACGATGTCGATACGCGAGTTTGTCGTCGGAGCTTTCCACGCCGAGATGGGGCTTCAAACCTGCGATCCTGATTTGCGCTCGGCGCATAACGGCGCACGTCTTATCACGCCGACAGGAATGGTCATCGACGGCTCGATCGACACAATTGAAATACCGCCTGCTATCGATATCGGCGACGACCCGGACGGCGACGGAGTTTCCAACGAAATCCCGCAGAGCCTCATCGACTATATGGAATTCTATCTGTTTCACTATTTCAAGCCTGCTACTTACGAGCAGACATCTGAAGTAGCAGAAGGCAGACAGAAGTTCGCCGCCATCGGCTGCGCCGAGTGTCATATACCCGATCTCAAAATCAACCGCGACCGACGCGTCGCCGACGTTGAGACTGTCTATGATCCTGCGCGCGGCATCTTCAACAATCTTTTTGCAACCGCCGTCCCCTCGTTCCATGAAGTCAGCGACGGAAGCGGGCATCCAACGATCAAGAGGCCGAACCTCCAGCCCTTCCTCGTCCGCAACATCTTCACCGACTTCAAGCGTCATGATCTCGGCCCTAACTTCCACGAACGCAACTACGACGGCACCGTTCGCACTCAGTTTTTGACGACTCCGCTCTGGGGCGTTGGCTCGTCTGCGCCCTACGGACACGACGGACGCAGCATCAATCTGCGCGAAGTCATCCTACGTCACGGCGGCGAGGCGCAGGCTGCACGCGACGCATTTGCAGCGCTCTCGCCGCGTAATCAGGCAAAGTTGATCGAGTTCCTCAATTCGCTCATCGTCTTTCCGCCTGACGATACGGCCTCGAACCTCGACCCCGGCAACCGCAACGCGAGCGGCTTCCCTCAATTTGGTCACGGCAGCATCAAGCTAACGGCGCTTTTCAATGACCCGAACGACATCGAATGATCGAAGCCGTTTGACATACTCCACCGAAATTTGCAAAAGGGCAGGCGCAAACTGGCCTGCCCTTTTTTACTTTTCATTGCCGCCGCGCTTCACTCTTTTCTCCGCACACGCTAACTTATCTCGCCGTGCCGAGAACGACCGCCCAACAGCTCTCGCCTGATTCGGAAGTCAAAGCTGGCTCGACCTTTGTCGAAGTCGCTTTGCCTCTGCGTCTCGCGCAGACTTTTACTTACAGACTTCCCGCCTCGCTCAGCGAAGAGACGCAGGTTGGCGCACGCGTGCTCGTCCCCGTCGGACGCAAGCTCGTCACGGGCTACGTCGTTGCGCTTCACGCAACGCTTGACCCTGCCATCGGACTGGAAGAAGCAGCGATTAAAGAGGTCGAAGAGTTGCTCGACGTGGAGCCTCTTTTTACGCCCGAAGTATTGGAGATTACGCGCTGGATCAGCGATTACTATGCGTCGCCCTGGGGCGAAGTCTTAAAAGCAGCGCTTCCGGCAGGCATCAACGCAACCGTCGAACAGGTCGTTCGCCTCACGAGCGAGGGCCGAGACGAACTTGCGCGTCTGCCTGCGCGTCGCGCTATGACGATCAAGGCGGAAGTGCTGCGCATGATTACTGAGGAGGGTGAAGCGACGGGCCAGAGTCTGGCGCGCACCTACGGGCAGGGGCGCGCGTCAAAGGCCGTACGCGAGCTTGAGCGCGCCGGCTGGGTCACAATCTCACATCGCACGCGCGGCGCTCTCGCACGCGCCAAACGCCGTAAGGCTGTGCGTCTTCTCCCGCCAGAAGCGCATGCGGAAAATGGCGCGCGACTTTTGACGGGCGCGCAGCAACGCATTATTGAGACGCTTCTGGCGAAGGGCGGCGAGATGTATTTCGCCGAACTGCTCGACGCAGCCGGGGCAAGCGCCTCTTCGATTCAGACGCTCGAAAAACGCGGAGTCGTCGAAATCTATGTCCGCGACGTGCGCCGAGACCCTTTAGCAAACGCGCTTTTGCCTAATGCAAACGAGTTGGAGTTGACCGCTCAACAGCGCGAGGCGTTGAGCGAGATTGAAAAGTCTTTGCGCGAAGGCTTGTATGCAGCCTTTCTTCTGCACGGCGTGACGGGGAGCGGCAAGACAGAAATCTATATCCGCGCCATGCGCGCTGCGCTCGAAGTCGGGCGGACAGCGATGATGCTCGTCCCTGAAATCGCACTCACGCCGGTCTTTTCGCGCCGCTTACGCGCACACTTCGGCGACGCGGTTGCAATCTTTCATTCTTCATTAAATACGGGCGAGCGTTTTGACGAATGGGGTCGTTTGCGTCGGGGCGAAGCGCGCGTCGTCATCGGCACGCGCTCGGCAGTTTTTGCGCCCGTACGTAATCTCGGCATCATCATCGTTGACGAAGAGCACGAAGCCTCTTATCGACAACAGGACGCGCCCTACTACAACGGGCGCGACACAGCCGTCGTCCGCGCGCATAAAGAGTCGGCAATTGTCGTGCTTGGTTCGGCCACGCCTTCGCTTGAATCTTTTCAGAACGCGCGCAGAGGCAAGTATCGTTATCTTCATCTCCCGAATCGCATCGCCGACCGCCCAATGGCGCGCGCGGAAATCATCGATATGCGCGACGTGTTTCGCGCCAAAGGCAAACAGGAAGTCTTCTCGCCCGACTTGCTCGCAGCCATCGAAGAGACGCACCTCAAAGGCGAGCAATCGATCATCCTTCTCAATCGTCGCGGCTATTCGATCTTTGTTCTCTGCCGCTCGTGCGGCGAGAGGATGCAGTGTCCGAACTGCGACGTGACGCTGACCTTTCATCGAGGCGAGCGCTCTGTCGTCTGCCACTACTGCAACCTTCGCGACCGCGTTCCCGAAGCGTGCCCTTCATGCAATGGTCAATTTCTATTTTTTATAGGCGAGGGCACAGAGCAGCTCGAAGAGATGCTTCAGACGCGTTTCCCTTCGATGCGCATTGCGCGTCTTGACCGCGACACGACCGCACGACGCTCAACCTACGAGCAGGTCATCCTGCGCTTCGGCGCGGGCGAGCTGGACATGCTCGTCGGCACGCAGATGATTGCCAAAGGTCATGACTTTCATAACGTCACGCTGGTCGGCGTGGTCTCGGTCGATGCAGGGCTTGCGCTGCCGGACTTTCGCGCCGCCGAAAGAACTTTCCAGCTCATCACACAGGTAGCCGGACGCGCCGGGCGTGGCGAGTTGCCCGGCAGAGTTCTCATCCAGACATATCATCCGAACCACTATGCACTGCGTCACGCCTGCGCGCAGGATTACGAAGGCTTCTTTGAAGAAGAGATCAAACACCGCCAGAGCATGAGTTATCCGCCTTTTGTCGCGCTCGCTTCGCTCCTTATTCACGGCGACGACCTGGGCCGCACGCAGGCCAACGCCGCAGAGATTCGACGCGCTCTTGACGATGCAAACGACGAACGCGCGTGTCGCATTCTCGGCCCCGCGCCCGCGCCGCTCGCGCGTCTGCGCGGCGAGCATCGCATCCAGATACTTCTCAAATCACGCGACCGTCAACGCCTGCGAAATCTCATCGAGATCGCTCTGGCAGATGCTGCCAGCGTGTCGGGCTGCGACGTAAACAGCATTAACGTAGAGATTGATCCGGTGAATCTGATGTAATAATTATTAACCACAGAGACACAGAGACACAGTTTTCTTCATTAACTGTGTCTCTGTGTCTCTGTGGTTGAATTTTCCTGTGCCAACCGATCTACATTGGCGACGGGCTTATTTTACTTTAGCAACAACAAGAGTTACGTCATCATGAAGCGGCACGTCCTGACACCAACGTTTCAACTCTTCGATGACGCGCTCCATCAAACTTTGCGCCGGAAGATGCGCGAAACGCGCGACGATCTCATGCAGCTGCTGCTCGCCAAACTCAATCCCGCGTGGATCGCAGGCTTCGGAAACGCCGTCCGTATAAGCCACAATCACGTCGCCGCGCTCAAGCTGAATCGTCTTCTGCTCGTAAGTAAAATCCTCAAATAGCCCGATGACCGGCCCGCCTTCATGCAACAGACAGATTTCCGCCGCGCTCTCACTCGCAACGCTCCTGCTCTGACCAATCGCGGCAGCGCCTGACTGCGTCGCCCCTCTCGCTTCCGCAAGCTGGCGTGCGCGGACGAGTACGGGCGGGTTGTGGCCCGCATTGACGTAAGTCATTTGCCGCGTTCGCTCGTCAAACTGCGCATAGAAAAACGAAGCGTAGCTCGCCGAATTTGTCGAGCGATTGAGCAATCGATTCATCGAGCAGACAAGCTCGGTCAAACGGCCTTTGACCGTCGGGGCCTGGCTGCGCAAAGAAGCTTGCACGGTGGACATAATCAACGCCGCCGAAATCCCCTTCCCTGCCACGTCAGCAACGGCGACCCCAACCGTACCGTCTTCAAGCATAATGAAATCGTAATAGTCTCCGCCCACGCCGCGCGCCGGATAGCACACGCCTGCCAGATCAAACGATGCGAGACGCGGCGGACATTCAGGAAAGAGCCTGCGCTGCACTTCGGTCGCCATCTCGACCTCTCGACGCAGGCGCTCTTCCTCGACCTTGCGTCTGACAAGCTGTGCATTCTCAATCGCAAAAGCCATCTGTAGCGCGACGGCCAAAAGCATCTGTCGATCCTCGCGCGAAAACGGCAGATCGCCGAGTCGCGCGCCCAGAGACATCACGCCGAGCAAAGCATTCTTTGTCGCCACAGGAATAAGCAGCGCCGCTTTCAGCTCGCGCAACGTCTCGCTTTCGCGTCTGCGCGTCGCGCTCAGCTCCATGTCCACAGAAAGAAGCATGCTCGCCCACGACTGCGAATCTTGAAAATCGACGGCTAATGGTTGAGCCGATTCCGTCAGTCGTCGCACCGTGTAAGCCCCGCGCGGCAGCGCAAGCTTTTCGCAATTCTCCGTATTAGCACGATTGCTGCCTGCAAAATGAGACGAAGCCGCGCAAACATATTCGCCCGTCAAATTGTCGCGCAGAAAGAGGCTGGCGTTTTCGGTCTGCAAAGCGTCCTGCACGCGCCCGCAGGCGAGCTGCGCCATCTCGCGCATGTCGGCCATCTGCCGGAGAGCTTGTCCGAGATCAGAGAGTATCTGTTGTGCGTTATAAGCGCGTCGAAAAAAGTGTCGGTCGATAGCCGGAGCAATCACGCGGTAATGGAGCGCCGTCGTCAACTTCCAAACGACGACCGAGAAGACACCTGAGACAACGCCAATGACAAGTCCGCTTGAGGGGCGCAAATAGTTAAAGACGTATTGCAAAAAAAGCGTAAGCGCGACAGCCACTACGACCACTTCGAGAATGATCGACCCTTGCGCGACAAAAATGTATCGGATGCCACGCCGGATAATCAGACGGACGGGAATAACCTGATGCCGGACGATGGCGTAGGCGAATGAAAGCGGGAAGACAAGAAAAGCCACAATCGACCCCGCGCTCAGCCACTTAAAAAGAGTCTCGTCAATACGCGTCGGCCCGTAGAAATAGATCGCCATCAACAAAAGCGAGGGGCAAAAACCTACCATGCACCCG
>CBDUCU010000039.1:0-14100 GCA_965365725.1 uncultured bacterium
ATAATTTTGTTAACCTCAGCGAGGCCGTCACCTCAACGCTCAACTCGAACCCGGGCGATTGCGACGTGTTGATCGACCTCTTTTTTCCGGAAGAGTCGGTCCGCGTGCGTGCGCGCACCGCGCGTTTTGTTCGGGTCGCGCCGACGACGAGCTTTCAAGAGCAGATCAATGCTCTGGGCGTGCGGATGAGTTGGCTTGACGCAGGCTGAATGTCCGTGTCCAGAGCACTTCTCAACAATGCTTAGTAAATACAAGTGAAAACCGCTCTGGTGTGAATAAACAGATACGCCTTCATTCGAACGCTCGAATGAAGGCGTATCTGTTTATTTGTGCTGCGCAATTAAGCGAGCATCTCTGCTCGCGCTCGCAGCTTTTGGTTATGGAGTCGTCGGATAGACGAGCGTCAACGGATCGGGAAGCGGGATGCGTCGCAGCGTCCCGATCTTTGTCAGAGAATGTTGTGGCCGGTCGGGGTTGCCCTTTGTGATGTCGTCGATGTTGCCGACGACGAGGACGACCAGTTTGTCGGGCGTAAGATACTTTTGCGCGACGCGCTGCACGTCGTCGGCGGTGACGGCGCGGACGCGCTCACGATACTTTTCCCAATAATCGGCGGGACGCTTTGTGAATTCGTCTGCGGCAAACGTTCCGGCAATCTGAGCGGCAGTCGCAAAAAAGCGCGGGAAGATTTCGACGGCAGAATTTTTCGCCGTCTCCAACTCTTCAGCCGAGACTTTGGTCGTGCGGATGCGATTGATCTCCTCGATCACGATGTCGATGGCCTGTGCGGTAGTCGTGCTCTTTGACTGAAACGAAGCCTCGAACGTGCCGGGGTAATATGTTCCAAGATCGAATGACGAGCCTGCGCTGTAGGCGAGCCCTTCATCAGAGCGGACGCGCGACATGATGCGCGAGGTGAAGCCGCCTCCGCCGAGGATGTCGTTCATGACTGAGAGAGCATAGGAGTCTGGATTATCACGCGTCGTGCCGATATGACCGATGGTGACGCGCCCCTGATTTACGTCCGCCTTGTGAACCGCATAAACTCCGGCCACAGGTGAAAACGCGGGCTTGGGCACTTCGGGCACAATCTCTTTCGAGACGGGCCAATCCTTCAACGCCGCTTCGAGCTTGGCAAGCATCTGTTTGGTGTCGAAATCGCCCGAGACGGCAAAGATGAGATTGCCCGGATGGAAATACTTTTTATGGAAGGCCAGAAGGTCTTCGCGCGTGATCGCCTCGATTGAGGCTTTGGTCGAGTCCTTTGCAGAGAAGTGTTCCGCACCGCGCATGAGTCGCGTCCATTCGCGGTCCTCGATGGCATCGGTGCGGTCGTTGCGCCGCTCCATCGACTGCAAGATTTGGCTCTTGGCGAGCTTCAGACGGTCTTCCTGAAAGGCCGGGTTGCGCAGCATGTCGAAGTAGAGCGCAAGCCCCTGATCGATGTCTTTGGCAAGCACATTCAAGCTTGCGCTGCCTTGCGTGCCTGCGACTGAACTGTTGATGGCGGCAGCGAGAAAATCTGCTGCCTCGTCAAACTGCTCTGCCGTCTTGGTCGTCGTCCCGCCCGCGCGCATCTGGCTGCCCGTCAGAGACGCGAGACCTTCCTTGCCCGCCGGTTCGAGATACGCGCCCGTGCGGACAAGCGCCGAGACGTTGATGAGCGGAAGCGAGCGATCTTCGACCGCATAGACGACCACGCCGTTTGACAGAACATGTCGATAACGCTCGCGCTTGGGCGGCGTGTAGCTGAGCGGCGCAAACTTCAAGTCGGCCGGGCGCGGCGGTATGTCGGTCTTCGGCGCGGCAGTTTGCGCGAAAGACGCAATCGGCGCGCTCACCAGACAGAGGAGCGCGAGGGTTGCGGAGAGAATCCGCCTGTTTATCTTCTTCATTGCTTACCCCCTTCGAGCTGCTTGAGGCGGTCTTCCAGTATCTTTTTTACCACCTGAAAAAACTTCTGTTTGTCGGCGGGCGCGCTGCCCGCGCGCTGCTCCATCTGCGTGAGAATCATTTTGATCTGCTCGGGCTTGGCCTGCGCGAGCATGCCTTTGAATTGCGTAATCTGCGCCTTCTCTTCATCGGTCAGGCCTTCAAGCGCGGGGTCTGCTGCTGCGGCTGCCGCGCCGCCTTCCGATTTCTTCGTATAGTAGATGCCGACCGTGCGGTTCTCAGGTTTGAAGTAGGCGTTGGCGACGCGCTTGATGTCTTCGGCGGTGACGGCTTGATAGCGCGCGGGGTCTGTATTGATCGTATCCCAGCCGCGATTTGCGTCGCGCAAAAGAAGCTGCAGCATCAAACCGAAGTTTGACTGCAACCCGCGAAAAGTGTTGGCGGCATACTGGTTTTTGACCTTTTGCAGCTCCTGTTCGGGCACGCCGTCTTTCTGAATCCGTTCGATCTCACGATAAAGCGCTTGCTCGACCTCTTCGGGTTTGCGGCCCGGCTTAGCAACGCCGTTCATCTCAAAATAGCCTTCGTATTTGAGACTGTTCTGGCCCGCGCCAGCGTTGTTGGCGACCTGCTGTTCGAGAACAAGCGTCTTATAGAGACGGCCCGTACGACCGTTGAGCAGGCTTGACAGAACCGAGAGCGCAAAGCTGTCCGGGTGGCCTTCGGCAACAGTGTGGAAGCGCACGCGCGCCTGCGGGACGGTTTCGGCAAATGCCGCCATACGCTTTTCTGCAAGCTGCGGCATCTCGCGCGTGCGGACAGGCTCAGGCTCGCGTGGCCCGCGCTTCAAACGGCCAAAGTAGCGCTTGGCAAACTCGATGGCCTGCGCCGGCTCAAAGTCGCCGACAAGACAGGCTGTTAAATTGTTTGGCGCATAGTTGACCGCGAAATATTCGAGCGCCTCTTCGCGCGTGATGCCTTCAAGATCGGAAGGCCAGCCGACAACCGGCCAGCCGTAAGGCGAAGACTGCCAGAACATCGACTCGAACAACTCGTTGAACTTCCCCGTCGGAGTTGAGTCGGTGCGCAGACGACGTTCTTCGTGAACCACGTCGCGCTCGGAATAGAACTCGCGGAAGACGGGGTTGGCGAGACGGTCTGATTCCATCCAGAACCAAAGCTCAAGCTTGTTGGCCGGGACGTTGATAAAATAGACGGTGAAATCGTTCGACGTGCCCGCGTTCATGCCCGATGCGCCGGCGGTCGTGTAGATGCGGTCAAACTCGTCTTTGACCATCAGCTCTTTTTCGCGTTTGGTCAGCTCTTCAAATTTTGCGAGCAGTTGTTTGTGTCGCTCCGAGCGATACTTCGGGTCTTTCGCGTCCGAGATTTCGCCGAGCGTGGCTTTACGGATGAGTGCCTTTTCTTCGCGTCGAATGTCTGCGCGCACAGCGTCCATTTCATTGAGGAGTTTGGTGTTCTCCTCAAAGTTGCGCGTGCCGACGACGTGCGTGCCCTTGAACATCATATGCTCAAAAAGATGCGACAGGCCCGTGATGCCGGGCCGCTCGTTGACCGAGCCGACGCGCGCAATCCAACCGGCGGCGACGTTCGGGTCGCCCTTGCGCTGCACCATCAGCAGCCGCATCCCGTTGTCGAGGGTCATTTCCTGCACGGGTACATTCTGCGCCGTCGCAACGCGCGCGCACAGAACGAGCAGGAGAAGGCCCAGAGTAAATCTTTTCATTTGGTCTTCCTCGATTTCTGTCTGTTGTTGAGAGATTGTCTGAATCAGGGCCGGTCGTAAGGCCCCGGCTAAATTGACGAACTGATACGCATTAACTTGCAGGTAAGTTTACGCTGCCGCCTGCGTTCTCGCCAAATTGCGGGAAGACGTGTGAGGGTCAGGAAAAGAAGTTTTCAGCACAAAGAGACCGCCGACACAGTTCAAATCAATAACTGTGTCGGCGGTCTCTTTGTGCTGAATTTTATCTGCAAAAGGTCGTCAGGCGACGCTGATTAAGGCTGGCCTTCTGCTCTGGCGCTGAAGCTCGCGTAAAAATCATAGACGAACTTCTTTTGACGAGCGCGACCGTCGCCGCCGCCGAAAAATCCGCCATTGTCAAAATCGTAGTCGAGCATCTCTTTGAACGCCTGATCCGCCGTCCAGCCGTCGCGCGTGATGCGATAGACGGCGATGAGCGCCCCCGTACGATGACGACCGCCTTTGCAGTGGACATAGACGGGCCAATTCTCAGGATCGTTGACGAGCTTCAAAAATTGCTCGGTCTCTTCAGCCGTTGCCGGTTGGCTCGCCTTAAGAGGGATGTTGACGTAGCGCATTCCCTGCTGGCTTACCCACCCGGCCGCATCCTTCTTTTTGTCCTTGCGCAAATCGATCACGGTCTTGATCCCGAGACGTTTCAATTCGGCAAATTCTTCGGGGCCGGGCTGCGCGCCGCGATAAAAGTTTTCGTTGACGCGACCGAAGTTTTTGATACTGACGTTTGGATTTTGCGTCTGCGCGGAACGGACGGCGTACGTTGTTCCGGCGCGCATGACGAGAAGCCCTTCACTGATTGACTGCGCGCTCATTGCGACCGAGACAGCCGCGCTCGAGAGTATGAGCGCGGCTGTCGAGGCGGCTGCGAGCCATGCGCGGCGTACGCTCGCCGTGTTGCTCTGGTTAGTCGTTGGTTGATTCATTATCCCCTCGAATGTTACTGCTGTGCGACGTTTGCCGCAGGAAGTTGTGCGAGCTGATTGATGCGCCCGCGCATGGCCGCGACGAAGCCTTCCATCGTTGCCTGGTCGTAACCAGCGGCGCGGAAAGCATCGCGGAGTTGTTCGTCAGAAAGTTTTGAGAGTTGCAGCCCCATCCATCGCGCGTCCTCGACGGGGATGTTGCGCATGACGCGTTCCTTCTGCGCCTGACTCTTGCCGTAGCTCGGCTTAAAGACCGAGGCAAAGAATCCCATGCCCTTCGGTTTCGTGCTGAAGTCAAACTTGACCATGCCTTTGTCAACGCCGAGGACGAACTTGCTGGTGCGATAATCCTCCAAGTTGTTCTTCGAGCGTTTGCCGCCAAGCCCGCCGACTTTGCCGAGTGTTGCGCCGATGTCCGAGACGATGTAGCGCGCCTCCTGTTGGCCCTCTGCATTCTTCGCCGCGAGGATCAGATTGTTTTCGGGCCTGATGTCGTAGTTGCCGAGAAGCGCCATCAAAACTTTGAGGCCGTTGAATTCGCGCGTTCCTGCCAGAGGGTTCTTTTCCCAGTCCCATGTAACCGTGCGCTCGCCGCCGCGACGAGCTTCAAAACGCGCGCCACGCACAACGGTGCGGCCCTCGACAAAATTTTGTCCGCGCGACAGTTGCGGCAAATTCGGCACTTCGACGCGGTCAAAGTAATAAGTCTCTTCGGAGAAATAGCCCATCGCCCAGACCAGACGCGTAGCAACGGTTTCGGATTGCGCTTCTTCGCCGAGTTTGACCGACCAAAGCACGCCGCGCGCGTCTTTCACCTTAAATTTGGGCGAAACACCGAGCTTGTCCTCTTCGATAAAAGTGAAGGGAGCGACGGGCGCAAGCTCGGGCGAGCAGGAGCCGTTGCGCAGGTCGCGCGTCGAGATGTCGCCGGGGTCGCGCCAGGTGACAGGCGTGCCTGTTGGAATCGAAGGTTCGGATGTTTTCTCGCCCGTCGATGCAAATGAAGAAAAGCTCGCTGTCAAAACCAGAGCGAGTGCGAATGCTCTGCGAAACTGCGCTAACCGTGCAAACATCTCTATCTCTCCTCTCAAGAAATTGATCGCCTTAATCTCAATGACCGCGTTTATTCAGCAGCGCGGCTGCCCTACAACTACTAACGCGCGCCTTTTGTTGAAAAAGGATTACACGAGGCGATAAAAGTTTGGGGGAGGAAAAGAAAGGGGTGGACGTTGGCGCGGGGAAGCAGCCATAAACTCAGTCGCTTTGAAGGGATGAAAACGTTAGCGTGAGAGGTGTTTGGCCATGCGTAGCAAGCAAACTGTTAGAAAGCCGCAAGACATTTTTCTCGTCTGCTCTTGATTGGTCAAGGCTTAGCGATACTCGCCTTGCAGGACGAAGGCGGCCCAGTAGTATGGCGCTTGTCGGCGCTTCTGCGACCACATCCAGAGCTTTGCGTCGCGCAATGCAACCGACGGGCTTTTATCTTCTTTGAGCATCAGGCGGTAGAATTCGCCCATCAGCTCAGCCGTAGCGAAGTCGTCAACCTTCCACAAGCTCGCCACGACGCGCCGCGCGCCTGCGTGCATAAAACCGCGTACAAGTCCGATCAGCCCTTCGCCGCGAACTTCTTTGCCGAGCGCCGTCTGACAAGCGGAGAGTACGACGAGGTCTGCGTCAAGCTTGAGGTTGTAGATTTCGTGAAGACGCAGGAAGCCGTCGACGGGCCGACCCCGCTCGTCAACCAGAGAGAGGACGAGGCCCGAAAGCTCTGGATGGTCGTCATGAAGCACGCCGTGCGTGGCAAAGTGGATAAAACGGTAGCCTTCTAGTTCTGTGTCTCTGACGCGGCTGCGGTTAGCCGCAAACCCCATTGCGGTGTGTGCTGCTCCCTCGGGCGCAGCAGACGCAATCGCCTCGGCTTCGAGTCGCGAGGCCGGAAGACGAGAGAAGCGCCAATCATCGGCTGACATCCCGCGCAACACAGAAGTAGAGCCGGAGGCGCGCGCCAGACGCGTATCTTTGAGATCGAAGACGGGGTCGGCAAAAACGAGCAGGCTCTTTTGCAGCGCAGCGCTCTGCTGCGTGCCTGCGCGCAACATTACCAGAGCTGAAACCGAAGGGACGCTCGCAACCTCATGACGCAACAAAAGCGGCGTTAAGTCTTCCTCTGTATCCAACTTCTTTTTCGCAGCGCCGGGCAGCGTCTTAAACGCAATGGCTCGATTCTGTGTCGTCTCGGGATTGGGAAGCGCGCCGAACGGGATGTATTGGAGAAGCCCATCGGGCACGACGACAAGTCTTGAGTGGCCGAGACGAGACGCGACAGGGCCGAGTATTAGTGCGCTCAGGCGCGCCGCGCGTCGCCAATACTCTGCGACCTCTGCCGGCCTACGCGCTTGCAGCGACTCATAAACCTCGCGCGCCGTGCGTTCGATCAATGCGCGCGGGGGCAGTTCGAATGCTTCAATCCGGTCGCGGCTGACCACCCATAGATAGCTGCGCTCTTCGCCGAGCATGTATTCAAGCAGGATCGTGTCGTTGTCCGAGACGGCGCGGCGAATCTCTTCGGCGGTGAGCGCGCGCAAGCTGGTCAGCGCTGCGTGGCGCGGGCTTTTGATTCTGATCTCGGATTGCGTCTCTTCAAGACGGGCCGACAACTCGTTGATCTCCCGACCGAGAGATTCAATCTCTGCGCGCGCGGCGTGGCCCTCAGCCAGAAGTCTCGCTTGACGCTCAGCCCTTGCGTTGAGAGCGCGGCTGATGCTGCGCTCGCGCTCGACGAGCGTGGGATCGACCCCGCGCCGCATGTCAACACGCGCCTCGTTAAGCATCTCAAGCAGCGCGCGTGCGCGGGCGTTTTCGCTGACTTGGAGGGCTTCGGCAGCGTGTCCGCCACCGGGCGCGGCGCGGTGCATGCGCATCAGAACGTCCACGTGAAGCTCATAGTATTGATGGACGGTTGCCTGAAACGAGATGCGCAGCTTGCTGCTCGCCACCTTCGAGCGCGCAGATTCGATGATCGATAGAGCATCCGCCGAGAGCGAGCGCGCCTGCGCGAGTCGCCCACCGTCGCGTGCAACCCGCGCCGAGTTGTGAAGCATCATCGACTCGCCCAACGGATCGCCCGATATGCGTGCAAGCGTAAGCGCCTGCGCAAATGTCTCTGCAGCCGCGTCGAGTCTTCCGGCTCGTTGTTGCAGAAGGCCGAGGCCGTTTAGCGCGTTTGCCTCCCAACGTCGATTGCCCGTCTCGCGAAAGAGCGTGAGCGCGCTGCGGTACGACTCTTCAGCGCGCTTCACTTCACCGAGCGCGGCATAAGATGCACCCATACCATAGAGGCTGAAAGCTTCCCAGAGTTTATCCTTCGACGCGCGCAAGAGTGGGAGCGCACGCTGGTATGCGCGAATCGCTGCCACGTCATCGCCTTTCAGATGATGAACGTCGCCGATATTGGCATGCGCCCAGCCTTCATGCGTAGGACTCTTTAATTCGCGGAAAATATCGTAGGCGCGCGTGTAGTGTTCGAGCGCTCCATCCGGCTGACCGAGATTGTAATAAGCGTAACCGACCGCATTGAGACACGCGGCTTCGCCGTAACGGTCGCCGATTTCTGTGAAGAGCGTGAGCGCCCTGCGGGCCAGATCAAGCGACTCTTGATACTCGCCGATATAGAGACGATGTGATCCGAGCAGCATGAGGGCAAACGCATGGCCTTGCGGGTCGCGCGCATCGTCCCAGAGTCGAAGAGCTTGCTGGAGAGTTCGCTCGGCTGCCTCCATCTCGCCACGATCTTCATAGACCCATGCCATCTTATTTAGCGCCTGCGCCTGCCCCTGCGCGTCGCGCTCTTCTGCAAACAGTTTGCGCGCGCGTTCGAGCAGGTTGAGTGCTTCGCTCGTCTCGCCGAGATAATATTTCGCGCCGGCCAGATTATAGAGTGCGGCGGCCTCGACTCTTCTGGATTTCAACTCGACATTGACGGCCAACGCCTCGTCAGCTCGCGCGAGCGCGTGCGCGCCCTCGGCGAGATTTAGATGAACGAAGCCGATAGAGTTGAGAAATTCAGCTTCCGCCTTTTTGTCGTTCATCGAACGTGAAAGAGCCAGCCCTTGCGTAAACGAGTCGAGCGATTCGCGAAACCGGCCCAACGTGCGATAGACGTTGCCAAGTGCGTCGAGCGTCTTGATCTCTTCTGAAGTTCGTCCCGCAGTGCGCCACGCTGCGAGCGCCAGGCGATATTTTACTATTGCCTCGCGCAGCGCTGCGGCCTTCCACGTCGAACGCAAATGTTCGCCCTCGGTAAATGCGCGCTGAGCCGCCTCGGCGACGGTCATGTCTTTCTGATTCTGTTGTGCGTGCATCTGCGCCGGAAACAGAAGTAGAGAGCCAAGCGCTATAAGACGGATGAGTTGAGAGAGTTTAGGATGCTCAACGCGCGGCTTGGATGAGTTGTCAAAGTCGGGCGACGATTCAACGCAGGGATTGTAGAGCGAGGGATAAAACATCTTGTGAGCGAGCGGAAGGTAAATGCAGATGAATCGCTCTGACGAGCGTTGTTTAGTGCGTCCGAAGAGGGGTAAAACCGTTGCGGCGATTACCCCTCTGCTCAAAACGCGGAGCTTGCCTTAATCGCTTAACGCCCGCGAGGCGACTTGCCTGCACCGCCCGGGTTTTTACCTCCGACCGGCGATTTGCCTGCACCCTTTTTCGCGCCGCCCTTACCTCCGACCGGCGATTTCCCCGATTTCTTAGACGCACCTTTGCCGCCGACAGGCGATTTCCCCGATGCTTTCTTGGTTGGCATTGCTCTGATTCTCCTTGAAATAAAATTCTTAGAGCTTTTGGCATGTCCTCAGATCGAAGTGAGCGAACCGGAGCATGAATGGAACGCGCACTTGCGCTGTGCATATAACCTTATAGGCAAACAATGCGTCAATCAGAAAATCGCTTTACGCACCTACGACGCGACCATCAGCATTGTGCTTCACGCGATTGGCGAGCAGTCAATTGAGAGTATCTCTTTAGGAAATCCTCCCACTGCGGCCCTGTCCCTTTGGAAAAGTCGAGGTTTGAGTAGAGCGGAGAGATTTGGTCATGCGGCAGATAAAGAGCAATGCCGTGAGAATGCTCGACGGCCGTGCCGCGCTGGCATGATCGAATGACATAATCGTGCTCGACTATCTGCATCACAGCACGACATTCTCCCCGCACATTCTCGTCGCGGCTGCGTTCAGCAAGCATCGAACAGAAATCGTAAAGGTCAACGAACTTGAGCCCCCAGTATGTCTGCGCGCGGTAATGCGCAATCATGATGTCCTCGACGGTCGCATCATCCTGCATCCGTTCGAGGAGCATGTTTGCCAGACGGTCAACCGCCGTCTTGAGAGCGTCGCTTTGCGAAAGGTCGCAGGCCGAGAGTGTGACGGGTTCGAGCGGCGAAGTGGAAGCGTAATATTCGATGTAGCGCATGACCATTGCTTCGGCCAACTCCTTCGGCTTCATCTGCGGGCGGGCGCAAAGCTCTGTGAGAATCTCTGTGTACGGCCAGCCCATAAAGGGCGTGATCTCTTCAGAGCCGACCGCGTAAGCGACATAATCCCGGAGTTGATGATAGACCTCGGCCATCGACATATAGCACGCATCCATCGCGACGATGTCGATGCGTCTTCCCTCCTGGCCGAGAGCAGACCTCGTGACGGCAGACTCAAAGGCGCGTTTCAATTCGACGTTGTCGAGAAAGTCTTTCGACGTGTCGTCAGTAGCAATCAGATAGTTGTCGATTTTGTCGTCGAGCAAACCTTTGAAGAGTTTCTTGACCGATTCACTAAAAACGACGGGCCGACGCGGGCGATGACGAACGTATCGTCCGCCGCCGCCGGTTGCGTAGATGTCCGTGTCGTCAACGCCCGCGCCATGACTCCAGAGCACGACGGCGTAGTGGCGCGCCGGATAGGTTGCCACGCCCCAGCGAATAAAGTCGGCGAGCACTTTGGGCTTTCCCGTGTCGGTATCGATGCCGAGGTCTTCGACCATATCGCAATCGGGGAAATCGCCGTCGGCTGCTCCTATCTCGTAGCGTCTGGTGGTTACGCCCGCAGTCTTCGGGTCGAACTGCACGGCGACCGTTACGCGGCGTGTCGCGCCTTCGCGCCGCATCGCCGTCTTGATCTTCTCAAGATCGGCAAGGGCATAGTCCTCAAGGTCGTTGTCAGCCGCCATATAGACGAGCACTGTCCACATTCTCTCGCTCAAGTTGGACGCACTCCTTTGCTTTAACTAGATTTTGTTGAGGCAAATCGAGAAATGACGAGCGGAAAATGTATCACTCACACTGTTCAGCGAACAATAGGATGAGAGTCCGTGAGTGTTTGATTATTCTGGGATTTTGATACCGGAGGAGGGACTTGAACCCACACGCCCTTGCGGGCAACGGATTTTGAGTCCGCCGCGTCTGCCATTCCGCCACTCCGGCTTACGCAAGGGTTGCATGATAGGGTTTGGCGCGGTGCTGCGTCAAATGCCGAGAAAATCATCAGAGGGAATTGTTAAGTGTGCGGCTTGATTAAAAATTCATTTGTCTTCAATTATTTGAGAAGGTAATATGTTCGTCGCCTCAAGCGGCTGCTTCCGGGCTGGCTATCCAGACAAGGCTGTCGGTTGTGCTGCTGCCCCCCCCTCATGCTTTAGGCTCTCATCTCTAAAAGACGGGGTTTTATTTGATGTCCGAACCCTTGCATGGACGCGCGCGCATCCTTATCGCGGACGATGAGCCCGAGATCAGGAACGTGTTGATGGATCTGCTCGGCGACGCTTGCCTCTGCGTCGCCGTCGGCTCGGCTGAAGAAGCTCTCGAAATTCTCCGCGCGCAGCAGTTTGATCTTGTCATCAGCGACATCATGATGCCGGGCATGTCGGGGCTGGAGATGATCCCGCACGTGCGCGCGGCTTCGCCTCATGCAGTTGTGATTATGATTAGCGGCGTGCAGACGGTTGAGAGCGCGATTGACGCGCTGAGGGCCGGCGCGTTCGACTACATCATGAAACCGTTTGATCTGCATCATGTCGAAGCAGCCGTCGGGCGCGCGCTCGAACACAAGGGGCTGCGCGATGCAAAGCTTCGTTACGAGAACCATCTTGAACAGATGGTGGCGCAGCGCACGGTTGAGCTTGACCGCGCGGTCGGCTCGCTTGAAGCCGCATACCGCATGACGCTCAAGGCGCTGACGGCCGCTCTTGAAACGCGCGATCATGAGACGCACGGACATTCGGAGCGCGTCGTCAGTTTCTCTTTGCGTCTCGGGCGAGAGTTGGGACTCGGCGCGGAGCGTTTGACTGCGCTTGAGTTTGGAGCGCTTCTCCATGACATCGGAAAGATCGGCGTGCCTGATGCGATTTTGCGTAAGCCCGCCGCGCTCGATGGCGACGAATGGGCGAGGATGCGAATGCACCCGCTCTACGGGCAGAGGATTCTTGAGGGCATAGAGTTTTTGCAGGGTGCTTCGCGCGTCGTCGCCGAGCATCATGAACAGTGGGACGGCTCGGGCTACCCGCAGGGTCTGCGCGGCGGCGAAATCGATTTGAATGCACGCATCTTTGCCGTCGCAGACGCTTTCGATGCGATGACGAGCGACCGCGTTTATCGTCGCGGGCGTTCTTACGAAGCGGCGCTCGCCGAGCTTGAAGATTACGCGGGCCGGCAGTTTGACCCGCAGGTGGTCGCTGCCTTCAAGCGCGTCCCGTGCGGAGAGTGGGACGAGATACGTCGTCGCTCGCTCGAAGTGCAGCAGGAGCCGGGCGACGCAAATCCGCAAGTCGGTGAAAATGTGACGGCCGTGCGCGACTTTATCGAAGCGCGTATCTCGCTGCTCGTCAGCTAAAGAAAGCAAAAGTAAAAAGGTAAAAGGCAAAAGTGAAGAGGCCGCGCGGCCTCTTCACTTTTGCCTTTTACCTTTTTACTTTTGCCTTTTTTTACCGCATCGCGCCGACGACGTAGCCGCGACGCGCGCGTAAACTGAGTCCGATGCGACGAGTGCTGACGCGGATGCGACGGTATTCATTGGCGGACGAGGTGGCAAGCGGTCGCTTTGGCCTGTAGGTAACGACGTATTGTGTGCCGATGTCGCGCGACACCTCAGCCGCGCGCTCAAACATCTCTTCTTCGGTTGCCGGTTGAATCAACCGCCCGGCCGTCTCTTCAGCAAGTGCGCGCAAACGGTCTTCGCCCTTTTTGATGGCGCGCTCGTAAGCTTTGTGAATGCGTTTGAGTTCCGGGTCGATGCGCAGGCCTGTGTTGACGTTCGTCGGGTTGATGCCGGAACCGCGCATGCCGGGCGGACGCGTCGGATCGATCCCTGCGGTTGAGATATCGTGACGGCTCTGCGCCATGCCGGGAACTTCTTTCGGCTTTTCGCGCTCTTTCATCGCCGTGCGGCTCACCGATGAATAACTGATAACGTGGATGGTGACCTGCGCGGTGTTTAGCCTGCGCACGGCTTCCGCCGCCTGCGCTTTCGATTCGGGCGTGTCCACGCCGAGAACGAGCATCGCATCCTTGCGGTCGTAGTAGCCGGGAGCTTCTACGCCGTCCGTGACGATGACGAGATGACGATTGCCGATGGGCTGGCCCTCGAAAAACTGCGCGGCGCGAATGATGGCTTGCGAGAGACGCGAGCCGCGACCGAAGGCAAGGCGGCTTCGCAAAGAATGCTCGACCTGCGCTCGGTCAGCCGTCCATTCCTGCACAACGCTCGGCTTGTTGTTGAACTGAAGGACGGCGATCTGATCACCCTCTTTCAAATGATTGACGACGCTTAAGGCGACCTCGCGCGTCGTTGAAACGCGCATCGCTGGATTAAGCTCGCCGCCCGTCGCTAACAAAAGCATGACGCTTGAAGGGATGCGACGCACGCTCTTGACCTGCTGCGGCACTTCGTCTTCGACGACGAGTATGTCTCCGATCTCGACCGAAGGGTCGAAACGTCCCTTCTCATCCGACGCGAAAACAGGAATGCGGACCTCTTCCGTATAGACGCGCTCGTCGTCTTCAGGCGTAGGGCTTGGTTTAGGGCGCACGCCGCTCTGCGCGTGCGTAGCAATCGAGAAGATTGAAGTGAGAAGAACTATGAAGAATGACGGACGGCGACGAAAGATCATCTGTGTTGCTCCGCGACAAATTGTTTTGCGTCTCGTAAGGTCTGATGCAAATAGCGCATTGCGCGGTTTGCCGCTCTTCTCTAAGCAATCAGGCAAAAGTTTCCGGCATTGAGGTTTCCGGCAGGGAAGTTAAATTAAGGCGAGTTTCTCCGGCGCGTCCATCTTTGCCTTTCGCCATTTTTGCCTTTCGCCTTTTTATCTTCGTCTGGCTTTACGCGTCGCCTCTGCGCGCCTGCGCCTGCACGGCCGTGATTGCCACCGCATCGACGATGTCTTCTGCTTTGCAGCCGCGTGAAAGGTCGTTGGCCGGACGGTCGAGACCCTGAAGGATAGGGCCGATGGCCGACG
>CBDUCU010000040.1:0-14037 GCA_965365725.1 uncultured bacterium
GTCGAATTCGTGGCGGATAAAGTTCCTTACGTCGATACAATTTGGGACGCGATTCATACTTTTATACGCGTGCCTGCGGGCGCGGCTCTGGCGCTCGCGGCAACAACCGAGCTTTCGCCCGGCGTGCAAGTCGTCGCGCTTCTTTTGGGCGGCGGGCTTGCGCTCTCGACGCATGGCACAAAAGCATCTCTGCGCGCGGCGGCCAATACAAGCCCTGAGCCTGTGACGAACTGGGCGCTCTCTCTCGTGGAAGACGTGATCGCCGTCGGCGCAATCGTCCTAGCGGTTCTACACCCTTTTGTCATACTCGCCGTCATCGTCGTTTTCCTTCTCATCCTTGCATGGATTCTGCCAAAGGTCTTGCGCGCGCTTCGTCGGATGCTTCGCTCCGTGCGCTCATTCTTTTCAGGACGTTCGACCGCCGATGCGCGCCGATGAAACAAAACATCCCGTCCCACGCGTAAACTCCAATCGAAATTATGAAGATCACACGAAGCACATTTTTGGTCTTTCAAATGCTCTGTCTGATTGCGCTTGCCGCATGCTCAAACGCCGAGCAGAAGACCATCACAAGCGGGGCAAATTTGCAGCAAGCGTCGAAGACTGCAAACGAGGGAAAATCCAGAGACGCAGATGCCGTCCGTGCTGAAGCGTCGGAGACTCGGATCAAGGCAGGCGGTTCAGGCGAAGCGGTTGTGCGCCTAAAGATTGCAGAAGGTTTTCACGTCAACGCCAATCCTGCGAGCGACAAATATCTGATTGCAACAAGCGTCGAAGCGACAGCTTCAGAAGGTTTGAAGGTGGGCGCGCCCGTCTATCCGCGCGGCGAAATCAAGCAGCTTGGCTTTAGCCAGCAACCGCTTGCAGTTTATGAGCGCGACGTGTCGATCAAACTGCCGTTGAGCGTGGAGGCGAGCACGGCCAAAGGAAATCGCACTTTGGATGCGAGCATCACGGTTCAGCCTTGCGACGACAAAGAATGCTTTCAGCCGCGCACGATCAAGACTGCAATTCCCATCGTCATTGAATAAGAGAAGGCGTGCGCTAAAAAGTGCCAAATGTTATTGCAAGCATCGCCTCTTCGGGCCCGCGTCAACTGTGGAGCGTGGTGGCAGGGTTGTGTCTATTGGTTGCGCTGCTGCTCTGGGCTTTTGAGCGAACCGATGCCGCTTTTGTTCTTTCAGCCCTCGGATTGATCTCATGGTTTCTCAATGTGCGTCGCAAGCTGGAAAGCGAATACCCGGCAATTGATCGCACACCTGATGAAGATGAAGAAGTGTTGGAAGATGAGGATGAAAAGTAATGAAGACGATCTTAAATAACAAGAATGTGAGATTCGTACTTCTCGCCGTTACATCTTTAATGATTCAGCTTGCGCTCATCATTGATGCATCTGCAAAAGCTAAACCGGATACTACGGCAGATGTCCGCGCCGCCGTCAATCAAGCCTTCGAGCAGCTTCGCGCGGGCGACTATGGCGGAGGTTATGACGTGCTGCCAACGGCTTCGCAGAAGCGCATCGGGCGGGCACAGTTTGTCGAAGCCCTTGAGCGTTCGCGCGGGATGTTCGAGTTGGATCGAATGGAGGTTGACAGAGTTTCGGTCGCGGGCAATCTGGCGGTAGTTGATACGGTGATTTATGCAACGCTGCGAAGACCCGTCCAGGCCGAAGGTAAGATCGTCTCTCGTCAATACATGGTGCGCGAGGGCGGACGCTGGCGCGTCACGACCGGCGACCGCTCGACCGTCCGGCCTCTGCTCGCCTCAAACCCTTCCTTCGCGCGAAAGTTTCCGCCAACCGAGCCGCGCGTCTATTTCAAACGCGACGGTCAATGGATCAGCGTCGAAACGCTTGGCGGCGCACGCCGTCGTAAATAGTTTCGACGTACTCACGATAAAAGATTCGATTGATCTCTGGTCGGGATTCTAAAACAGACCGGGAAAATTGAGTTGAGAGTCGTCAGCAGATTTTTCGGAAGACTGTCGGCGCGTGTTTTTTGGCTCGCGGCGCACACCGTCAAGAGCTTCCATCACGGATGGAAGATGAAAGCGAATCAGATGCGGCGTGAGACGAATAGATGGGATGCGCCCTTGCTGCGCGAGACGACGGACTGTTGAGTCGCTTACTTGAAGAATGGCGGCCAACTGTCGCGCCGTCAGAAATTCGGTGCGAGCTGCGCCGTCGATTTGGGCATCATCTTTCACGTGACAAGGGTTCTTCTCGCGCCTACTTTGGCGCGGGCGTGAGTTTGAGCGCAACGCGGTAGATGGCCGCGCCGTCAACGATTACCTCTTCAGTCGCGGGTTGCATGTTTGCAGCCGTCGCCGTCAGACGATAGCGCGCTGCTTCGGGCGCGAGCTTAAAGACAAAGCGCCCAAGCTCGCTCGATGAGACGCGGTTGTCAATCTTCCTGACTGTGCCGTCGGGACGAACGACTGAAAGCTCGACTCGCGCGCCCGGCAGGCTCAGCCCGCTTTGTAGAAACGTGCTTCCCTGAATAATAGCGAGCGAGCCTTCGTCGAGAGTCATGTAGAGACGGTCTGACAGCGAACGCATTTTACCGGCGCGCACTTCAATGTTCTCGGCCCTTCCGATTTTCAAACCCGCCTTGCGAAACGTCAGACCATAGAAACCGGGAGCAAGACCGCGCACTTCAAACTCGCCTTTTTCGCTCGTCGTCGTCCTCGCAACCTCGTCCTCGCCCTCGCGCACGACGACCGACACACCTGCAGGCGAGCCGCTTTCGACGCGCACCTTGCCTTTGATGCCGCCTTTTGTCTTGTCCTGCGCTGTTGCAACCGGCGCAAGCAGAAGCAGGAACGTCAAACTTAAAACCAATCTTCTGATCATCACTTTGAAATCACGAAACCTTTCGACGTTAAAGAGACGCGACGTTTGTGGAATTTCGCAAAGCATTATACATCCGGCTCAACTTGCCCCGAAAGCTCTGCGACTTTGTCTTGATGCCGCGCGCGTGCGCGCTGTTGCCAACGGACATTGATCGAAGTTTGTTCTACTTTTTCGTTGGCGGGATTCCAAACGGCTTCGTATAATGCGAACCATCTCCTCTGTGAATGTTTCCGTCCGCATAAAGATTTTTATGAAAGTTCCCCATCACAGAAATACGAGCTTTGCTTTACAGCGAATTCTTGTCTCAATTGTTTGTTCGCTTCTGTTGATTCTGACGGCTTCACTCTTCATTACAACCCACGCACAACGGACTGTGGGCGAGAGTCGCGGACAGGAAAACAGTCCTTCAAAAGGTCAGGAGATAAGTGAAGATGAAGTTCTGCGCATCGACACAGACCTCGTTCACGTCGATGTGCTGGTGACGGACGCGGAAGGGCGGCCCATCAAGGGGTTGCGACCCGCAGACTTCAAAATCTATGAGGACGGCGTTGAACGGCCGCTCGCCTTCTTTAATATGGAAGGCCGGGGCGGCATCGAGCGTCCGGTCGCCGTCGTTTTTCTGATAGACATCTCAGGCAGCATGACCCCCGAAGAGATGGAGCGCGTGCGCCTTGCCATGCAAGAGTTTGCCAGAGGGCTGGAGAAGCGTCCGGCTTCGTTTGCTCTGATGAGTTTTGGCATGACGGCCAAGATTCAACAGAGCTTTACTACCGATTTTCAGAAGATCAACCGCTCGCTCCTGCGTCTCTCACGCGAACCGAGCGGGCTTTCGACGCATACCTACGATGCCATCGACGATGCCATCCGCCTTATCAAACGCGATGCTCCGCGCACGCGTGAGCGCCAAAGCGTCCGCCGCGCTGTCGTCGTCATTACAGACGGTTTCCCGGTCGGCGACACGGTGCGCCCTGCGACCGTCATCGAGCGCGCCAACGCAGCCGGCGTGAGCGTCTATGCCGTCACACTTCCCTCTTATTCGAGGATGCTGGCATCGACTTCGGGGCCGCTTCCGACCCCGCTCGACATAAGCGGTGTGATGGAGAAGACCGGCGGCACGAGCATCTACGCCAACGCCAAAGACTATTCGCCGCTCTTTAAGGCGCTTGCCGAAGAAGTGACTTCGACTTACGTGCTCGCCTTCTATCCGCCTGAAGAAAAAAGACGCGACGGGCGTTTTCACACCCTCCGCGTCGAAGCCCCAGGAGGACTCCGCGTCAAGCAGAGCCGCGATGGATACAAGTCAGCAAGCGGTAAGCAGTGAGCAGTTCTTGCATTTACTGCTCACTGCTTAATTTCAATAATCTTCCTCTTCATCGTCGTCGAGACCGAGGTCGTCGCCGTCGTCCTCGGCGATGTCCAACTCGACTGGGTCGAGTCCGACGACTTCGAGTTGAGTCGCGCACTCGTCGCACGTGACCACGTCGCCCTTGTCTGAGTCGATGTCAACGTGAACGTCCGCTTCGCACTCAGGGCATGATCCGGTCGGCACTTTTGAAACCCTCCTCCGCTACCATAGCTCTTTGGCGGCCCTAAGTAATGTTCTGACACCGAGGCCGCCAACGCAAAAAGATCTTCTGTCTAACGCCGACAATCTAACCGCGCGCGACTTTTTTTTCAACACTCATCTTTCACTGTGCGAAAGCGTACTTCGTCAAGTGGCATTCAACACGGTGAACGACAACGACTCGCTTACTCAGCGATGAACAAGCGATGAAATAGAATCCAGTAATCGCCGTGCTTCTAAAGCTTCGGGGCTTTGCTGATGACGGCGTAGAATCTCGCGCCAACTCTCGCCGTCGTAATAAAACTTTTTCGCGTCTGAATTGAAGGCAAAACGGACTCCAAGACGATTGAATCGATCAAGCCCGCTATAGTTGAGAAAATAACTGTGCACAGGTGCGCCGCCGGCCTGCATCTCGCGCGCGTCAAGACGACGCTCCGCATTGCGCGTCAGAGTTTGTGCTGCGGACTGGGCCGCATTGCCGAGCAGCATGAGGACGGCCGGTCTATGCGTCGAGCGTGGGAACAGCTCAAGAAAGATCGTGGCGCGTTCGATGCGGTCAAAACCTTCGGAGCCGCGTATCAGCTTGAGCAGGCGTTCGTCGTCGCCCGCGCGTGAGCCGCTCGCAAGTGCATCGGCTTGTATCCATCCTGTCGTGCGACTCGTGACAGCTACGCGAAAAAAAGCCACACCGTCGCGCCCGACCTTTGAGCCGCGCAGGGAGACGACGCGTCCGCGTCCGAGACGTTGCAAAAGATTGCCCGAAAGGTCTGGCGCGTCGCGCAACACCGACAGACGCTCGTCAACAACGACGGCCGTGCGCCCGCCCGACGAAACGCGTCTTTTCTTTGCTTGCGCCGCCGTTTGAAAAATCAACAGAGAGACGGCGAGCGAGACGAGCGTAAAAAGCTTGCTGAGATTTATGTGAGATTGCAACACGGGATTTCTCCTTTTCGAGGACTGGTGAGGTTAAAAGGAGGCGGCGCAACACGGGTGCTGCCGCGCGTAAGATCTAACCACGCGCGCGTCGACGGCGCGTGTTTGTTGTCGTCGCTGCTAACAACTCTTCGAGCTTGGCGCGTGCGGGCGCGGTCTTGATCTGCACGCTGGCAAGGCCCGCGTGATGCAGATGCGTGATGGCGACGGCGAGCGCATCCGATGCATCGTAAGGTACGGGAAGTTTTTTCAATGCAAGCAGCACGCGCACCATCGCCTGCACCTGCTGTTTTTCAGCCGCGCCGTAGCCGACGACTGTTTGCTTGATAAGACGCGGAGCATATTCCGCAATCTCAACGCCTGCGCTTTCCGCCGCCAGTAGAATCACGCCGCGCACATGTCCGAGCTTGAGCGCGGTCTTTGGATTGACAGAAAAGAATGATTCTTCAACCGCACACACATCCGGCTCATACTTTTCAATCAGCGCGACGACTCCTTGATAAACTTTTAAGAGACGCGCCGCAAAACGCTCTCTTGAACTTGCACGCACCGCGCCATAGTTGACCAGACAATAACGACGCGGCGTGCCTTCGACCACGCCCCAGCCTGTCGTCTCGCTGCCCGGATCGATGCCAAGAATTCTCATCAAGGGTGATAAGTGATGAGTGATGAGTAATGAGTGATGAGTAATTACACAATGTCTTTACTCATCACTCATCACTCATCACTCATTACTCTTTTTCATGCTGAAGCCATGTCCGCTTCGCTGATGTCGAAGTTGGCCGAGACTTTTTGCACGTCGTCGTGATCTTCGAGCGTTTCCATCAGCTTGAGCATCTGTTTGGCTTCCACGCCTTCGAGTTTTTTGTACTCTTTGGGGAGCATCTCTACTTCGGCGACCTGCGGCTCGATGCCTGCGCGTTTGACTGCATCGAGCACCGCGTCGAAATCCGTCGGAGCGGTGATGATCTCGAAATTGTCTTCGTCATCGCGCAGGTCTTCGGCTCCGGCTTCGGTAACAATCTCGAACAACTCCTCTTCGGGCTTCGCTGCTTTTTCGACGACGATGTAGCCCTTCTTCTCAAACATCCAGTTGACTGCGCCGCTTGTGCCGAGATTGCCGCCGTTTTTTGAGAAGATATGACGAATCTCTGCCACAGTGCGGTTGCGGTTGTCGGTCATCGAATCGACCATTACGGCAACGCCGCCCGGCCCGTAGCCTTCGTAAGTAATCTCCTCGTAGGAAATTCCGTCTTCCTGGCCTGTGCCGCGACGGATGGCTCGGTCGATGGTGTCGTTGGGCATGTTCGCACCCTTTGCATCGGAGACGGCTTTGCGCAGACGTGCGTTTGCATCTGGGTCGCCGCCGCCGACGCGGGCTGCAACCTGAATCTCTTTAATCAGCTTTGTAAAGAGCTTCCCGCGCTTTGCGTCGAGCGCACCCTTTTTGTGTTTGATGGAATGCCACTTCGAGTGTCCTGACATGACGGATGAGTTCCTTAAAGATTATTTAACGGTAAGCGGATTCGGAATATATCAGCGATTTTTGAGGGTCGCAACTGCATGGATGGTTTAGCATCATGCAGCCAGTGAGAACGCAGCTGAACACGAATAAGATGTATGAGCACTGATCTAATCCGCGTCGATCTCTGTTCAAATTCATGCTCGCAAACTCAAATGCACATTGCCGTCACCGAGTGGTTTTGCATCCTTCATCTAAACGCTCGCGAAGCAGAGGAATTTTATCTGCGTCCATGCCTTCGACGCGTACGGTCTTTAGCTTCGAAGCATGACCGGCGACGATCAAAATCGCGCGTGCAGGAATGTGGAGCGTGCGCGCAAGAAAGCGAACCAACTCTTCATTGGCCGCGCCATCGACGGGCGGCGCGGCGATGCGTAGTTTGAGCGCGCCGTCATGCTCGCCTACGATTTCAGTCTTCGATGCGCGCGCGACGACGCGCACCGGGAACGTAATTGCACCGTTCGTCTCCGTGTAGCGAATCGCCAACGCCAACGCCTCACATAAAGAACTCGACCGGCCAGCCACGCAAAAGCGTCATACGAATCGCGCTCTGAAAGAGAAAGATGAGAAGAAAGGCGACGATGGGCGAGATGTCGAACATGCCGAGCGGCGGAATTATCCGCCTGAGCGGCGTAAGAAGCGGGTCGGTCACATTTATAAAAAAGCGCATGACGCGATTTGAGTAACTAATCTGCGCCCACGAAAAAATGATGCGAATGACGATAAATAGACTGTAGAGCGAAAGCCCGCCGTAAAGGATGTAACCGAGAAGCGCGACGATGCCTCCGGCTCGTCCGCTCCCCAGACTAAGCGTGATGCCGGCAGCCGTATTCAAAAGGCTTGCCGTCAACATAAGCACAAAGTATCCGAGCAGGATCGTCAGCAGAATGACAAAGAGCGGCGCGCCGTTCGGATTGATGCCGAAACCGATCAGCGCGCGCCGCACAGGGTTGACGTAAGAATCCGTCAAACGGCGAATGAGGATGACGGGTTTGCTAAACGGGTTGAGGTCTGCGTAGTTGAAGATAAAGCGAACGATCATCAGCGCGATGATGGCGAGGATGACGGCAACAATCACATACCAGACGAGATTAAAGGTCGCGTCGATAACGTTGAGGACGGCGCGTGCGCCTGGGCCCAACTCCGATGCGCCCGGCGGCGCTTGCAGACCGAATGGATAAATTTTCATTTGAGCATCCATCATAAAAACATTAAAAATTAGCGTCAGTATGCATGACGCGTCCCAAAGATTGCAGTGCCGACGCGCACCATCGTCGCACCCTCTTCGATGGCGACCTCGAAATCGTGGCTCATCCCCATCGAAAGCTCTCCACCTCGCTCGCCGAAGACGGCGCGCTCCTGCAACTCGTCTCTCAACTCGCGCAGCCGACGAAAAAAAGGGCGCGCGCGTTCTGCTTCATCAAAGAAAGGCGGCAGAATCATCAACCCGCAAAATCGCAGACGCTCGCAACCTTTAAAGGCTTCGACAGTCTCGTGCAGCTCTTTTTCATTCGCGCCGGATTTGGTCGCTTCACCCGCGAGATCGACCTGCACCAGCACGTCGAGACGCGCGCGATCTTCTTCCGCGCAAAGTTTTTCAAGACGACGAACAAGCGCGGCGGAATCGACCGAGTGAATAAGATCAAAGAGCTTTACCGCGCGGCGCGCCTTGTTCGACTGAAGATGTCCGATGAGATGCCAGCGCAACCCTTCGGTGGCTGCATGCAAAGACTCAATCTTTACTTCTGCTTCCTGCACGCGGTTCTCTCCAAAGTCGCGCGCTCCGGCAGCGTAGGCCGCGCTCAGCGTTTCAGGCGGGTGCGTCTTTGTGACGGCGATGAGCCTTATCTCTTCAGCCGAGCGGCCAGCCTTTTCAGCGCACACGGCGACGCGCCGGCGCACCTCGCTCAAGCGTGCGCCCACATCTTCAACATCCTGTCCGGCTTCAGCCATCGTCATGTTTTGGAAATCGATAATGAACAGACTATAACAATCGTCTCTCTGCGTCGCAACGTACCTGCAAAACGCTTTTCCGTTTGCGGAAAATGTGCGCCGGAAGGGCCGCCTTGACACGCTTGCGCGCGCGTCCGTATATTGATTTCCCGCACGCGGATGTGGCGGAACTGGTAGACGCGCAGGTCTCAGAAGCCTGTGGTGGCAACACCGTGATGGTTCGATTCCATTCATCCGCACTAAGGCCGTAAATCGAAAATCGTGAATCGTAAATAGAGACAAGCAGTTTCTATTTACGATTCACGATTTTCGATTTACGGCCTTTTTAGACAGACGAGACCTACGGGCCAAAGCAGTTAGACGTGCGCTTGGCAGGCAACTTATTTGGAGTCTTCAGTCTATAAGTCATTACTGACTATCGAAGATGTAGACCGAGCCTTGGTCAGTGTTGCCTCCGATGTCGTCATTCGGTTCGCCGACAATGAGTGTGTTGCCGCTGATGCCGACCGACGAGCCGAAGAAATCTTCGCTTGCGCCGCCCGACGTAGCGATGAGTTTTCTGACGAAGCCCCAGTTGTTTGCGCCGCCGGTGTTTTGCTCGAACACGTAAGCCGCGCCTTGATCCGTATTCGCGCCGATGTCGGCGCGGCTCGCGCCGACGATTATCTTGCCCCCGCTAATGCTGACTGAAAACCCGAAAAAGTCCTGCGGCGTAGTGTCAGGCGCGACTATCTTTTTAACTTCGCCCCAATTGTTCGCGCCGCCCGCGTTGCGCTCGAAGACATATACGCAACCCTGCTCGTACTCCACCAAGCCTTGCGTGTATGACGATGCACCGACGACGATGCGGTCATTCTCAATCGCTACTGAATCGCCGAAGGTGAACGGTATGTTGTCGGAAGACGCAAGTGTTTTGACTTGCCCCCAGTTCTCCGCGCCGCCCGCGTCGCGCTCGAAAATGAGAGCCTTGTAAGGTCGCAAATAAGTTCCGGCAAGCGCACTGGCGACAATCGTGTCGCCGTTGATGGCCGCTCTGCCGAGCGACTCTGTCGCGTCCTGAATGACTTTGACCCCGCCCCAATTATTCGCGCCACCGGCGTTGCGCCTGAAGACGTAAAGTTTCCAAGGCTCCGGGTCTAAGACAGGAGTGCATACGCCTTCTATGTTGCAGACGATCTCGGCGATGTTTCTGCCGACGATCACTGTGTCGCCGCTGATGCCGACGATGCTGCCGTAATACTTATCTACCTCCAATTTTTTAACGAGACCCCATTTGTTCGCACCGCCCACGTTGCGGCCAAAGACGTAAGCTGCCCCGCTTTGAGAACCCTCGGCTGTCGGCTTGCCGACGACCGCCAAGTCGCCGCTGATGGCGACGGCAGCACCGAACGAGTCACCGAGAACTGCATCCGGGGCGACGAGTTTTTTCACTTGCCCCCAGTTGTTCGCGCCGCCCGTATTGCGCTCGATAATGTAAGCCGAACCCTGCTGGTTGCCGAAAGGAAACGGGAAGCCGAAAAATGTCGTCTCGCCGATGATGGCTGTGTCGCCGCTCATAGCGACCACCGAGCCGAAGCGGTCGAACGTCTCGCCGTCTGCCTCAGTAATCTTCTTGTCCGCTGGCGGCGCGGGGGAGGAGACGGTGTAGGTGATGGTGTTGACGTTCTGGTTGCCGGCAATGTCCGTGCCTGTGACGGTGAAGTTGTGCGTGCCGACGGCTGAAGTGTCGATCAGACTTTGATGCGGAACAGTCCCAACGCAGCTTTCGATGCCGGAGCGCGCATCCGCGCAGTTGTAAGAGGCCGCGACCTGTTGGTTGAGCGCGTAGTCGGTCGCCGCAGGCGAATTGATAACTACATCGGGCGCGACCTTGTCGAGCTTGATGATGAGCATCTTTGTCGTCTCCACGCCGCCCGCCGCATCGGCCGCGTGATAGCTGAGCGTAGTCGTTCCCTCTTGGTTGATGTCGAGAGAAGTGAGTGACGAGTTGACGATTGTCGGCGCGATTTGTTGTGCGCCGGTCGCGGAGTAGTTGATGCTGCGCGGGGGCGTGCCGCCCGTCGCGGTCAGTGTGATGGTCGGGTTTTGGTTGTGCCAGCCCGCCGCGTTTGCCGCAGGCGAAGCGGTCGCGGTTGTCAAGAGAGGAATCAGTAGAGCTTCATACCAGAAGCCCCACGCGAGCGTGAAGATGCCGCCACTTGATGTGCCGGTGGCGGATTGTCCCGTCGTACCGTTAAGTTGATAGCCGCCGCCATTCGACGCTGCGCCGCCGGAGGCGATGACGGATTGCTTGATTTCGTAACTCCCGCCCTGTTGCCCTAAAGCAATGACTGTTGGGTGCGCGACGAGCGCAAGGGCGCACAGCAGGCGAAGCGCGCTGCGCTTTAGAGAGCGTGACGGCGGCCTTGTCAGAGGATGACGCTTCATCTGTCTCAACCTCGGCGCGCGCGGGCGGCGCGCTGTTCGATAAACTCTTTTCTCACTTCGGGCAGACCTGCTTTTCGCTTCTCACTTTCGACACAGCTGCGCCTGTGGGTTCGTTTGGCAGACGAGTTTCAGCAAACCGTCAATGATGTTTTGCTGCTCGTCGATCTGTTGCTGCTGCTGCTGTAACTGCTCCTGCTGCTCGCGCACGGCGTTGAGAAGAACGACGGCCACGCGGTCATACTTCACGCCTTCAATCCGTCCTTCCGGGTTGTAAGTGACAAGCAGAGGCTCAACGCGCGCGACATCTTCTGCGCCCAAGCCGAGATCGCGCGCGCTGCCGTCCCGCCAAGTGAAAGTGATTGGGCGCAGACGCTCGACGAGATTCAATCCGGGGCGGAAGGGCGCAATGTTGGTCTTGTAGCGGAGCGAAGACGAGCAGGCGGCGAGTTGATTCGCGGCGTTGCGACACAGGTGCGCGCTTCCGGCTGAGCCGAGCGTTAAGAGGACGAGTCTGCCCGGCACGCGCACGTCGTCGTTGCCGTTGCCCCTGCCGAGTTGGACGGTGTTGCTCGCGTTGACGATTGCGCCTGCACCGATGGCTGTGGCGTGCGTGAGGTCAGCCGCGCCGACATTCGCGCCCGCGCCGACTGCGGTGTTTCTGTTGCCGGTGGTGTTCATGTTACCGGCTTGTCTGCCGACGAACACGTTGTTCTCGCCCGTCGTGTTGGAATTCCCAGCTGCCGGGCCGAAGAAGGAGTTTAGATTGCCCGTCGTATTGGACTGCCCTGCTGTCGAGCCGAAGAAGGCGTTGCCCGAACCCACAGTGTTGACGAGACCGGCGTTCGAGCCGAAGAAGGAATTGCCCCCGCCCGTCGTGTTGTTGCCCCCGGCTAAATTGCCGACGAAGGAATTGAAGCTGCCCGTCGTGTTGTCGTACCCGGCTGCTGCCCCAAAGAATGCGTTAGCAAACCCCGTCGTGTTGAAGCGTCCGGCATCTATGCCGAAGAAGGAGTTGATGCTTCCGGTCGTGTTGTCATAACCGGCGGAGCGACCGAAGAACGAATTACCACTTGCCGTCGTGTTGCTGCGCCCCGCGTCCCTGCCGAAGAAGGAGTTGTTATTGCCCGTCGTATTCCCCCCGACGTTAATTCCGGCGTAGGTGTTTCCTGCCGCCACACTCAGAACGCGGTTGCCGCCGATTTGGTAGTGCGTTGCAGCATTGAAAATGTTAGCCCTCCCTGTGCCGTCAATGTTGAAGCTCGCGCTCGACTGCTGCGATGTTTGATTAAGGATGGCATTGACACTTCCGCCACCGCCGCCCGTCGAAGCAATCGTCAGGGTGTTCCCCAAAGGCGTGATGGTTATGTTCGAGCCTGCCGCGAGAGTTACGTTGTCTTTTAAGCCGTTGATGCTTTTAACGAGTTGGCCGGGCGCGGAAAAAGTTCCGGCGACCGAGAGATTTCCTCCGACCACACCGTTGCCCGTGATGTTGAAGTTGCTCGCGGCCTGCGGCGCAGTGCCGTTCTGTATGTAGTGCGTGCTGCCCGCCGTCGGTGGACGCTCGTCCGACAGACGAGCGTCGTTTGTGACAACATACTGATTTGCATCGATGCCACCGAGTTTGGCCGCGTCCGCCGACGCATCTGCCGACCCGGCGGTGAGACTGCGAATTCCGTAGGGCGCAGAGGTGACGGGCTGGCGCGGATTGAGTGTGGTGAAGGGGTCAGGAGCACCCGCCGACTTGACGGCTATCTCCAGCCAGCGCGGCTGTCCCGTGAAGTTCATATTGAAATCGAGTCGGACGTTGAAGATGCCGCCCGTGACCGTCACATTGAGGCGTTGTTGTGTGCCGAGCGGCGCGCCGTTCGTCTCAACGTCGAAAAGGCGGAACTCGAAGTCGTAGCTGCCGTCAGCGGGCGCGCCGCCGTCCGAGAGCTTGCCCTGATAGGTAAACTCTGTGGTCTGCGCGAGGACAGGCCCCGCGCTCAACGCGAACAGGGCAACGGCAAACACGAACGCGATTCTGGATGCAACCGAAACTTTGCAGCTTATTGTTGTCGCCAACATTTCATATCTCCTTCGCCTGAATCGAAACTCATCCTGCGGTTGTCGAACGAGACAGCCCTTCAGTTCGCTGCGGGCGGGTCGGGCTGTGGGTCGAAGCCGCGAAGCAGACCGGGCACGAAGAGTGTGCTGCGTCCGGTCGCGTCATCGACCACCTCGCCCGACACAACAAGATGCTTTCGGACAGAGCCGTCGCAATGCCGGACAGAGCCGTCGCAATGCACGCCCGTGCGTACAAGCGCACTCGGATCGGTGCGTTGGCCTGCCTCGGCGCGTGTGATTGAGAAGGAGCGCGTCTGGCCGGGCAGGAGCGTGATCGTCTCGCCCGTCTTAATGTGCGCGCCTTCGCCATCAAAGATGCAGGGGATAATCTCGAAGGGACTGCGGCCTGTGTTGAGGAAGTTGACGCGAAGGCTCTGTCCCTCGGCGATGTGGACGGGGGGCGTGGTGTTGTAGAGTCGGCGCGGTTCTATTCCACCGTCGGCGCGCGAAGGGCTGACAAATATCGCAACGGACAAGACCGCGAGACCGGCACAGATGATGCACAGCACGCGCTGTCGTCTAAAAGCTTTTCTTGCATCCATCATTGTTTCATCTCCTTATTCATCACTCGATTCTTCACTCGCCGTCCGCTTTTCGCTCCGGCGATTTGCCAATAAGCAAACGCTGGCAGATGAGCACACAGCCCTCGTTCGTCTCGCCAAAATGAAGTGTGCCCGCCTC
>CBDUCU010000041.1:0-13980 GCA_965365725.1 uncultured bacterium
GGGGGCAACTTCACCAAGGTCGGCGGCCAGATCGCCAGAACCGCCATCGCGCGGCTCAACACGGACGGAAGCCTCGACGCATCGTTCAACAGCCAGGACGTTTTCTACTTTAACGGTTTGAATCTTTTCGACGTGTACGCGCTCGCCGTGCAGCCCGACGGCAAGATTCTGGCCGGCGGCAATCTGTGGAGGCCGGTGACGGGAAGCTCGCAGGTGCGTGCAGCCGCCTTCGTGCGTCTCAACGCGGACGGCAGCCGCGACCAGCCCTTTGCCGATCACGATTTCGGAGTCAACTACACTGCCGGGCGCTCGCTCGCCCTGCAAGCGGACGGAAAAATCGTCATCGCGGGCGACTTCCGCATCTCGACCCAACCGACGCGCAACTACATCGCGCGCCTCAATGCGGACGGCTCTCTCGATGCCGCATACGATACGGGCGTCGGCACGTTCCCGCCGCCCCCCGACTTTAACGGGCGCAGGGAAGTGTTGGCCGTCGCGTTGCAACCCGACGGCAAGGCTATCATTGCCGGCGCGTTTGAACAGTATAAGGACTCGCCCGTCCAACAGATCATGCGGCTCGATGTGGGCGGCAGCCGCGACGCGTCGTTCGAGCCCAAAGGCGTTGGCAACAACCTGATCGTCAACGCGCTCGCGCGGCAGCCGGACGGCAAACTGCTCGTCGGCTTCGGCGGAGACAGCAGTAGATATACGCGTCTGAACGCACACCGCACAGGCGGCATCGGTCGGCTCAACCCTGACGGCTCGACCGACACGTCTTTCACTTCGCCCTTCGAGGACTTCATTACAAGTGTGTCCCACATCGCCGTTCAGACGGACGGCAAAATTCTGGTCTCTGGCAATTTAAGGCTCATCGGCACAAGAGAGCAGATATATTTTGTGCGGCTGAACTCAAACGGCACGCTCGACAACGCCTTCAACCCCAACCTCGGCAACAGCGGCGTCGGTGCCATCGCCCTACAGGCGGACGGCAAAATCGTTATCGCCGGCGGCCCGCGTGGGATCATGCGCCTCAACACGGACGGCACGATTGATTCGACTCTTCAGGCGGACGCGTCGGGCATCCGTCAGCTCGCGATTCAGCCGGACGGTCGCATCCTCATCGCTGGACTCTTTCAGGGAGTCAACTTCAACGCGAACCGAAACAACATCGCGCGTCTCAATGCTAACGGCACGCTCGATACGAGTTTCGATCCCGGCGGCGGGACCGACGGTGAGGTGCACGCACTGCTTTTGCAACCGGACGGGCGCATCCTCATCGGCGGCAACTTCTACAATTACAACGGCACGTCGAGACCCGGCGTCGCGCGGCTCGAAGCCTCGGGCGCGCTCGACACTTCTTTCAACCCCGTCAACCCGGCGCGGCGCGTTATCGGCTCGCTCGCGCTGCAATCGGACGGCAAAGTCTTCCTAGGCGGAATCAATAACAACTACGGCGACGGCGCGACGAACCCGCCTCCCAATAACGTCGTGCGGCTCAACCCGGACGGCACATTCGATGCTACCTTCCCGCTCAAAACGGGGGCCGAATTGGACGGCACCTCCAATCTCGCCAGCATGGTTAATGCGATGCTGCTCCAGACCGAAGACCGTCTGATCATCGGTGGCAAGTTCGACATCCTGAACAACGTTGAGGCCATTGCCCTGGCACGGCTTATCACGGCGCTTCCGACTGCGACTCCCACGCCGACACCAACGCCGACACCAGCGCCGACACCAACGCCGACACCAACGCCCACTCCGACACCTACACCTTCTCCCACTCCGACGCATGCACAAACTAGCCTTTCTTCCGTCTCCGGCGGCGGCACCTTCGGCGGGGTCGCCAGTCTGACCGCGACGCTGACATCTGCGGGTTCCCCCCTGGTTGGTAAGATTGTCAATTTCACTCTCAACGCGTCACCCGCCGGAAGCGCCGTCACGGACTCAAACGGCGTGGCGACGTTCGCCGGAGCCAACCTCTCGGGCTTGAATGCAGGGACATACGCGGGCGCGGTCGGGGCCGTCTTCGCAGGCGACGAGACTTACGCCGGGAGTGCCGGCGTGGGCACACTGAGCGTAGGCAAATCTAACCAGACAATCACGTTCGCCGCGCTGCCTGACAGGACTTTCGGTGATCCCGACTTTGTGTTGAGCGCGCAGGCGAGTTCCGGATTGGTTGTAAGTTTCTTCGCGGACGGTTCCTGCACTGTCGCTGGCAACACCGTCAGACTGAACGCCGCGGGCCCTTGTACCGTCACGGCCTCACAGCGCGGCAACACGAATTTCAACGCGGCGGCGGACGTGGCGCGGACATTCCAGCTCGCGAAGGCTTCGACGACGACAGCGCTCTCTACCTCGGACACGCCCTCTGCGCTCGGCCAGCCCGTGACCTTCACGGCAACTGTCGCCACGACGGCCGGCATCCCGGGCGGCGCTGTGCAGTTCAAAGCGAACGGTTCGAACCTTGGCCCTCCGATTGCGCTCAACACGGCTGGAGTCGCCGCTCTCACGACCTCTGCCCTTCCCGTGGGCACGCACGTCCTGACGGCAGAATACAGCGGCGATCAGAACTTCAAACCCTCGGCGGGCACACTCTTCGAGGGGCAAGTGGTAGGGGCCGTCTTCCAATTCGAGCGAGTTGTTTATGCTGTGGGCGAGCGCGACGGCGCACTCGCGATTACCATCAGGCGCACGGGTGACACGGAAAGCCCGATGACTATCGATTACGCGACGGATGCCGGCAACGCCACGCAGTCACAGGTGGCGTGCGCCGCCGCCACCGGGGCGGCCTCGGAGCGCTGCGACTACACGACGGCGGTCGGGACTCTGCACTTCGCCCCCGGCGAGACGGAGAAGCGCTTCAACCTTCTCGTGAGCGACGACTCTTACATTGAAGGCGTAGAGACGCTCACCGCCTCGCTTTCGAATCCGTCCTTAGGGAGTGCGCTCGGCTCGCCTGCGCTCGTCACGATCACGATCAACGATGACGTGACCGAATCGGGTTCCAACATGGTCGATGTTCCCGGCGCGTTCGTCGCCCAGCATTACCATGACTTCCTCAATCGTCAGCACGACCCGTCCGGCTTTGATTTCTGGACCAGTGAGATTACGCGTTGCGGCACCGACCCGGGATGCATTGATGTCAAGCGGCAGAACGTGTCGGCTGCCTTCTTTCTCTCCATCGAATTTCAGGGCACGGGGTTTCAGGTTATACGTGCGTACAAGGCGACGTTTGCGGATGGGGCCGCGCGCCCGCGCGGGTTGCCGCGCTACCGCGAGTTTTTGCGTGACGCGCAGGAGATCGGACGCGGCGTGATTGTGGGGCGTGCGGGTTGGGAGGAGCAACTCTCAGCCAACCTGAACGAGTTCATGCAAGGCTGGGTTAAGAGGCCGGGCGTGCTCGCGGCGCTGCCCGAATCGCTCACGGCGGAGGCTTACGTTGACGCGCTCTTCCGTAACTCTGAGGTCACGCCGACCTCGGCTGAGCGCGAGGCAGCAATCATCGCCTTCGGCGCAGGAGGCGTGGAAGGCAGGGCCGCAGCCTTACTTTCGGTAACGAATAGCGGGTCGGTCTTCAACCGGCAGTTCAACCCCGCACTGGTGCTGATGCAGTACATCGGATACCTCCGCCGAAACCCCGACGACGCGCCCGACACCGACTTTGCGGGGTACGACTTCTGGCTCGCGAAGATGAACAGCTTCAGCCTGCCGGGCGAGGACGTGCGCGAACCGGCAACGGCACAAAGGCGCGTGCAACGCGCGGAGATGATCCGCTCCTTCATCATCTCCGGCGAGTACCGGAAGAGGTTCGGCCACTAACCGCACATCGCAAAAAAAAGGCTGGCCGCCCCGCGAGTCTATTGTGGGGCGGCCATTCCCTTGCTTCACCTCTATCTCGCTCATCAGTTACGACCTCTAAGGCTGCCGCCGACTTCAGACGGAAGCATCTCCACCAAAATTTTTTCTTGCCTGTGTCAGTTTTCACGGATCGTTTCCGCGTGTATGGGCGAAGGCAAAATCGGTAAAGTCTTTCAGCCTGAAAGACCAGACAACTACTCGCGCCGTCAAGCGCACCGTCCGCGCAAACGGGGAAGGTGAACTCCCGGTGCCAGAACGTCTTGCCCACCCCCAGACTCAGAGGAGAACTAATGAGATGAAGACGACAATATCAACCGCTGGCAGTTCCGTGCGAATACGGCTGATTGCCCTGTCAATCCTCTTGACGGCGATAGCGCTTACTATCCCGAGCAGTTTCATTCGACGTTCGCACGCACAGAGTTCCCCCTGCGAGCCGGGACCGCAGAGCCTTATCAGTTGGTGGCGCGGCGAAGATAACGCAAACGACAGCGCGGGACAGAACAACGGCACGCTCAACGGCACAGCCACGTATATACAGGGCCAGAATGGCCGCGCGTTCTCTCTCGGCAGCAACGGCTTTGTCGAAGTCCCGGACTCGACGACGCTTGAGCCGTCGCACGTTACTGTCGAAGCATGGGTGAGACATCAAGGAGCACCCGGCTACGCCAAATACATAGTGAGCAAGGGCGCTAGAGACAATTACGCGGCATCCTATGCTATCTACTCAGGCGGCAGCAACGAGCTATATTTCTACATCACGGGTTCTAACGGCGGTATTTACTTCTCTCCCAACGGAGGATCATCCGTCTGGGATGGCCAGTGGCATCACGTCCAGGGCGTTTTCGACGGCCAAAAGGTCAGGCTGTATATTGACGGCGCGCAGGTGGGCGACGGAACCCCGGTTCCTTCAGGCACCACGATCAAATACGATCTGCCCACGAACGACAACTTCTACATCGGAACCTACGACGGCTTCTCTGGCGGCTTCTACAACTTTACTGGGGACGTGGACGAGGTGAAGGTCTACCAAGGCCCTGTTGATTGCGGCCCCGAACCCACCCCAACCCCGCCGGCTGACGCGGACGGCGACGGCATCACTGACTCAGCAGATAATTGCCCGTCCGTGGCCAACGCCGACCAACTCGACACGGATACGGATGGGGCGGGCGATGCCTGCGACACCGACGACGATGGCGACGGTGTCGTCGATGCCTCGGACAACTGCCTGCTGACATTCAATCCCGATCAGACGAATTCGGACGGAGACGCGCAGGGTGATGCGTGTGACCCGGACGACGACAACGACGGTGTGGCCGACGGCGCAGATCAGTGCCCCGGCACGGGTACGGGTACGCAGGTTAACACCGCAGGGTGCCCCGACACTGATGGCGACGGTGTAGCCGACACAGTCGACAACTGCCCTTTTAACGCTAACCCCGGCCAGCAGGACGGCGATGGTGACGGGCGCGGCGATGCCTGCGATGCATGCCCGCAAGATGCCTCAGGCGATGCAGACGGCGACGGCATCTGCGGCGGCGCTGACAACTGCGTCGATGTGCCCAATCCCGATCAGGCCAACCATGACAACGACGCGCAGGGCGATGCCTGCGACACGGACGACGACGGCGACGGCTTCAGTGACACGACCGAGTCAGCCGCCGGGAGCGACCCGCTCAACGCCGCCTCGACACCGGAAGTCTGCGACGGCACCGACAACGACCTCGACGGGCAGACGGACGAAGGCTCCGCCGACACGGATGGTGACGGGCAGGCGGACTGCACCGATGACGACGACGACAACGACGGGCAGTCAGACCTGGACGAGTCCGCCTGTGGCTCCAGCCCGACAGACGCGGGCAGCAAGTCACTCGACACCGACAACGATCAGCGCCCCGATTGCGTCGACACGGACGACGACGGCGACAACGTCCTCGACACGGGCGACAATTGTCCACTGGCACCTAACGCCGACCAGAGGGATTCTGACGGCGACGCGTCGGGCGACGTGTGCGATGCTGACGATGACAACGACGGTGCAGCAGACGCGACGGACAACTGTCCGCTCGTCGCCAATGCAGACCAGACAGACACCGACGGCGACGGCATCGGTAACGCTTGCGACACGGACGACGACGGCGACGGCATCGGGGACGGTGCCGATAACTGCAAGCTCACGCCCAATTCGTCCCAAACCGACACGGACGGTGACGGGCAGGGCGATGCCTGCGATTTGGACGACGACAACGACATGGTCGTTGACCTGATAGACAACTGTCCGCTGGTCTCTAACTTCTTCCAGACCGACACAGATGGCGACGGTACTGGAGATTCATGCGACACGGACGACGACAACGACGGGCACCCCGACGCGGGAGACAACTGCCCTTCAGTTGCCAATCCGACCCAGTCAGACGTTGACCTCGACGGGATAGGCGACGTTTGCGACCCCGATGATGACAACGACGGCGTAGCCGACGCGACGGATAACTGCAGACTCATCCCTAACTCCGCTCAGACCGACAAAGACGGTGATGGGATAGGCGACGCATGCGACCCGGACGACGATAACGACGGCGTGCCTGATGCCTGTGATATAGACAACACGCCCGGCATCGACTTCGACCGTGACGGTATTGTTGACAGCTCAGCCTGCGACACACAGATAGGGCCGCCGGTTGATAAGGAGCAGTGCAAGGCAGGCGGGTGGATGCGCTTCAACTTCCCTCGCCGCTTCAAGAATCAGGGCGACTGCGTGCAGTACGTCAACACGGGCAAGTAGTTTCCTCATCCGCGTCGATTGAGTCAGAGGCGAGCCTTTGCGTAAAGGCTCGCCTCTGACTTTTAGACACCGATGACATGAAGCAAAGCGACGCATCAAGCGCAAGGTGCGCGACTAACACACAGGATGACGCAACCGCGATAGTTGTTTGACACCAGCGTGCGGCAAAAGAATGACTTTCTATTCCCCTGCGTAGCTGATCTCTTGTCGGCGGATGTGCAGGCCTGCGAGAACGAGCATGAGCGCAGTGAAGATGAGCAGGCTGGGAACCGAAATCCACGCGGGCGTCGGCTCGGCGAGCACGGCGAATGGGCCTTGCGGCGGGGGGATGGGTACGAGCGAATGAAGGTAATGAATTACGCTCAGCTTCTTTAGCAACGGCGGGAGCAGAAAGTTGATCCACTCCCAACCGTAGATCAGCCCCGCCGGGATGATCGGGTTTCTGAAGAACAGACCTATGATCAGAAAGACCGCTCCGTAACCGATGCATGCGAGTGTCGTGATACCTGCATATATAAGCGCCTGACCGAAACCTGGCCCGTTGAACACATACTCCATGCTCTGTGATGGGAAGAGGCCGAAGTAGAGCAGTGCGAACGAGCCGAGCGTCGAGAGGCCGAACAGCGTGACGGTCGCCACCAGCCCCGACAGGTATTTCCCGACGACGAGCACTTCGCGTCGCACGGGCGCGAGATAGTAGTAGTGCAAACTCCGGTCAACGACCTCGCCGCGAAACAGATTCATGAAGACCCACGCGCAACCGAAGAAAAGCAGCGTGCGCAGAATGAGCGCGCCGTAGATGACGGAGTAAACGGTGCTCAACTCCACGAAGTCCTCAGACTTGAATGCCGGCCCAAGGAAGACGGCGACCGTCGTGAGTACCGCAAGCGGTAGCCCCGCGAGCACGTAGAGCAGCAGCGCGCGGCGACCGAGGAAGTTTCTTCGGAGTTCGAGGCGCAGGACGGCGAGCGTCTGCCGCGCCCAAAGCGACCAGTTAAGATTCGTCGCCTCGTCGCCCCCCGCTACACGCTTCTCGCTCGCTTCAACAGTAGAACTCAACTTACGCGCCCTCCGTCGGAATTTATCAGGTATTGGTAAACGGCATTCAAATCGTCGTCCGCTGGGGCGACCGATTCGACTCGAAGGTGATTCTCCGTCACGAGCCGGTTGAGCAGCAGGTAAAACTCGTCGGGACGACGCGTCTTGACGAACAGCCCGTGCCGGTCGTTGTGGATGCGCGCCTCGATGGTGTGCTCGTGCTCGAAGAGTCGCGCGGCCAAAACCTGCGGACGGTCGCAGCGCACGAGAATCTGCATCGGGTGCTCCTCGATCTCGTCGCGCACGCCGCGCACTTCGCCCTCGGCGACGACGTAGCCGTTATGCATCAGCACGACGCTATCAGACATCATGTCAACTTCGTGCAGGATGTGGCTTGAGATGACGAGATACAAGCCTTCTGCCGCGAGCGACTGAAACAGGCGGATGATCTCGGCGCGCGCCATCGGGTCGAGCCCGTTCAAAGGCTCGTCGAGGATGAGCACCGAAGGGTTGTGCGCAATCGACTGCGCGAGCCGGATGCGCTGCCGCATGCCCTTGCTGTAGCCTGCGACCTTGCGCTCCGCAGCGTCCTGCATCGACACGCGCTCAATCGCCGCCTGCGCGAGGTCTCGCACCTCGTTTCTCGTGTAGCCGTGAACGCTCAGGTAGAACTCGATAAGCTCGCGCCCCGTCATGCCGCGCGGGAACGAATCGAACTGCGAGCAGTAGCCGACTTTGCGGAAAAGTTTTTCCGGGTCGTGCGGGCTTGTGCCGAGCACGCTGATCCTGCCGCGCGTCGGTCGCAAAAGCCCCGTCATCAGGTTCATCAAAGTCGTCTTGCCCGAACCGTTCGGGCCGACGAGGCTCGTGATGCCCGGCGCGATTGAGAGGTTGACGCGGTTGACGCCGAGTATCTCGCCGTAGAACTTCGAGACTCCCTCAAAGACGATCATCCGTTCCGAACTGGCAGCCCCCCTTGTCATCGAACCACCTCGTAAGCGCGAACCTTGCGCGCGAGCAGCCAGAGGCAGACAAGGCAAATGAGAGCGACCACCAGCCAGAATGCCCAAAGGGGCGGCTCGCGCATCACGACATTGGTAAAGTTCCGGCCCCAAGCATCCTCAATGTTAAAGCGACCCAGTTCCCGCGTGAAGTGCCCGAAGAGTCCGCGCCAGATGTTCTTTATCAAAGACGCGGGGCTGATCAAGTTGCCCAGCCGTGTGTGGAACAGTTCGTTGACGATCTCACCGAAGGCGGATGGTATAAAGAACAATCCGAGCAGCGCGCCGCTCGCCACGACGCGCCAGCGCACCCACGCCGAGAGCGCCAACGCGAGCAGCGAGAGCATCACGATCCACGTCAGGCTGCCGACGAAGATCGCCCCCGCCATCCATCCGTTCGACACGATCCAGCGCGCGCCTTCGAGGTACGCCTGCAAAAGGAACAGCACGAGCCCCGGCACCCACGTCACGAGCGACAACAGGACGACGAGCACCATCATCTTGCCGAGCACGTACTCGGCGCGCGAAAACGGGCGGCACAGGTAGAGCGGCAAGCCGTTGTTCGCCAGATCGCGCGAGATGAGCACTGGGCCGACGAGCACCGTGAGGACGAAGGCGAGCCAACCCTGAAATTCGACGAAGTACTGAAAGAAAGACGCGTTGATCGGCAGCAACTCGCGCACGTTGATTTGCATGAGCGCGATGGCGTTTGAATTGTGATGCAGATAGACGATTATGGCCGCGACGAGCGGGTAGATGAAGCACAGGCAGAAGACTGCGACGAAGAGCTTCGAGCTGAAAACGTCGCGCAGCGCGTAGCGCGGGAGGACGAGAAAGCGCGCCCACTCAGGCGTGAGCTTGCCTTCATACTGGCGGTAGCTGTTTTCAAATACTGCCATTGCCGTTTCCTCCTTTGGCCGCGCCGTTCTCTTCACCCTCCATCGCCTTGAGGAAAATGTCTTCGAGCGAATCGCGCTTGTAGTTGAGGCGGCGAATCTGAATCTCCCGCTCGAAAGCCAAACGATATAGGTCGTCGATCTCTACGCCGTCCTGCATCACGAGCTTGATGCGCCGCTCTCCCGCAAGCGCGTACTCGCAGCCCAATCCACCAATCGCTTGGGCGAACGCCGCGCGGTCGCCTCCGCGCGTCTCAAGCTCGATAAACTTTCGGTTCGCCTTGCGCTCTTCATCGAGGTTGCAATTGGCAGCGATGCGCCCATCCTTCAAAACGAGAATCTCGTCGCAGCATTCTTCGACGTCGCGCAGCAGGTGCGACGAGAGCAGGATGCGCGCCCTGCCGCTGTCGCGTATCTCCTGAATGAGGCGGATCATGCGCGCGCGCGTCGGCGGGTCGAGTCCGTTCGTCGGCTCATCGAGAATAAGCAGACGCGGCCCGTGCACGATGGCCTGCGCGAGCTTGGCGAGCTGCTTCATGCCAAGCGAATAGGTGTCAACCGAGCGGTAGCGCGCCTCGCCCAGGCCCACGTAGAAGAGCGCTTCGTGCGCGCGTTCGAGCGCCGCTTCGGATGGGATGCCGGAGAGTTCAGCCATCAGTCGGACGAGGCGAACGCAGGACATTTTGGCGATAAACGAATCGCGCTCGGGCATGTAGCCGACCGCCGCGCGGAGGCTCTTGGCGTTGGTTGCGATGTCTTCACCAAATATGCGCACCGTGCCGGAGCTGGGCGCGTGAAAGCCGAGCAGCGTGTGGATGAGCGTCGTCTTGCCCGCGCCGTTGGGCCCCAGCAGACCGACGGCGCGACCCTTGACCGTCCCCGTCAAATCTTTCAGGATCGCCCGCCTGCCGAACGTGACGCTCAAATTGTTGAGTTCGATGACCGGGTTCATATGCTGTTGTGACTTCCTACGATCTCAAGCAGATGGGAGTTTAGATAAATTCGTGCGGGCAGAGAATTCCTCCTCTGCCCACGCGTTTCGCCGTTAAAGCAGTCGCCGACGAGTTCGTAGTAAGTCATTTTCATCGCTCGAACAGCAACACGGAGGATGACATCGCAAGCTTTGACCGCAAACCCAGCCAACGCACAGTGGCGAAGATGTCCAGCCACGCTCAAGCGGTCTGCGCGCGGTTCACGCCTCTGCCCCCTAGCGACCGCCTTGCGGCAGCCTCGCGAAGCTCCCGCGCAGAGTGAGCGGTGCCGACGGCCACGCATCGCCCGGGTTACCTCCGGCTTCGGTGTCGAGAGTCTTCCCCGTCTCGTTATTCACGCAGATGGCAAGCTCGACGACGAAGCTGCCGTCGAGTTCGCCCGAACCTTCGCGCTTAGTAGTGCGGAGAGAGCCCGTTGCAGGATCTGCGGGGCGGCAGCGCAGCGTATATTGTACCTCCGCTATCTCAATCGGGAACACAAGGCGCGTCCCCGGGGCGATTCGCCCTTCGCCATCGGCCTCAATCAGCAGATCCCAGCCATCCGCGCGTAGTTCGACGCGGTCAGGCCCGACGCTACCGGCACGTGCGTCGCGGCTCGCGTCGCTGAATCGAAGGTCGCCCCCCAGCAGCTTCTCCTCAATAACGGTCGGAAGAACCCCGAAGAGGAATCGGTCCATGCGAGGCTTCTCGACGCGCACCGTGAACGATGCGCTTTGGGACGCGTCAGAGCCGAACGCTGCACCCGGCTCGTCAAATCGTGAGTCGAACCAGACGACGCAGGCGAGCAACACCAGAGGGACGATAATCAGCGATACCTTCATAGATGCCTTCATTGATGTCTTCGTGCTGCGCATGCTATGCGCAGCTCATCGGACGCTCAATCAACAGAGATGCGGAGATGGGTTCAATTTCACATTAACCCATCTCCGCCGAGTTCCCTGCCCTTAGTTCGCTTCATCAGCGCGTTCGGGTCTTTCGACCGTCACCGCGCCGGTTCTTTCTTCTCACTCATCGCGTTCATCAGGATGTTTTGCATCGCAAATGAGTTTGGCAGACCGAGCAGGCTGTCGGGGCTTAACCCGAACGGCCCACCTTCGGTGTTGGCTGCGAGCGTGATGCGGTCGCCCTGCGCGTATGCGTAGGCCAGAGTCGGCGGCATCCCGGCGGCTGAGGCCAACGTCCCTCGCTGACCTTCGGGGGCGCGTTCTGCCAACGCGCCGAAGACGGGCGCGAGGTCGTGATAGAGAATCGCGGAGAAGTTAACGCTGCCGTCCACCGGCAACGTCTCTCTGAAGCGTGCCGAACGCAAAAGAGTGTTGCCCGATTCGCGATACTTCAAGGCGCGATCAAGCAGCGCGCGGCTCGGCGTAACAACGAGGTAGCCGTTTACGAAGGTGTAGTGCACTTCAAGTCCGAAGTCGGCTGAGCGCAAAGTGTAAATTGTGCGTCCGCCTTCGGTCGTGTTCTCCCAGCGAAGTCCGCCTTTGCCGGCGAGCTTCGCCCAGCCGTTCATCTTCTCGACCACGCGCTCAAGCGAACCCTGCAAGTGCGCCTGATCGTTCACCTCAAGGATCATCTTCCACGAGGGAGTCGGGAGCAGCGGGCCGTCGATGGCGAAAGCAAACTCGCCGCCCAGTGGCGCGGCCAAGTCGCGCCGGATGTCGATGCCCTGCTGCGCTTCGATCTCGCGCAGTTGGCGGCGCAGGTCGGGTTGCACGGTTTCGAGGAAGCCGAGCAGATCATCGACGAGCAACGCCGGTTCTTTGACAACGAAAGCGGTCGCGACGTTCGCGTCCGGCGAGACGAACTCAAGCGCGCCCATCGCACCCGGCGCAGCAAGCCACGAAGCGATCCCGCGACGCGGCTCGCTAAAGGTGAGCACCGCGCGGCTCTGCGTCTTCTCGTTCACGTCCTTCTGCTCGACGACGAGGTGTTTGAGGCTCGTCACTCCGAGCTGGCGCAAGCCTTCGCCGCGCGCTGCGCCGCCGGGACGGCTGCTGTCTTCACGCGCGATTTGACCGACGAGTTTCTCCAGATCGGCGGCGACTACAAGCCCCGCACCCTCGCGGTAGATTTCAGCGAGACGCGCGTGGAAAGAGGTTCCGACGAAGCGGTTCGCGCTTCGGTTGTCGAGCGTCGTCGCGAGCTGACGCAAATTTTCAATCTGCGGCGATGCGGCGAACAAGTCGTTGCGTACCCAGACGAAGATTTCATCTTTTCCGGGCGTGCCGTTCGACTGTGGAGCGGCCGCGAGCGGATCTTCAACGATGCGAATCGCCGCGCCGTCCTTGCCTTCGCGTGCGAACTGCGCGATCTGCGCTTCAAGGTACGGGCGGAACTCCGTCGCGTTCTTCAACTCGCCGAGAACAAGGATGTTGCCCGGCTCGTTTTTCGCGTCGAGTCCTGCGCTGACGACGATCTCGTCGCCGAGATGCGCGCCGAACTCACGCACGCGTTCAACGATCTGATCAGCCTCCTCGGCGCGCCCTTCGCGCCCTGCGTTCTTCCACCACTCTTTGAGCGCGGGATTCTGGTTGATGCGCTCCTGCATGATGCGGTGCGAGTCGGCCAGCCTCTGGCTCAGATTGGGGAGCGCGGCGTAAAGGATTGTGCCTTCGGGTACGAGATCGAGGAAGCGCGAGGTGTAGCGCACGCCGGGGCGCGCGACTCTCGCATCGATGTCGTGGCGCAGCCTCGTCAACTCCGTGGCAAGCTGCGTGTAGCGCGCTGCGTTGCGGCTCCATGCGACTTCCTGCGTGAGCGGGACGCTTTCGAGGCGTGCGCTCGTCGTCACCTGATCGCCGGGGCGCAACACATTATCTTTGCCGTCATGATTGACATGCACTTCGCCTTCGACGACCGAGACGCGCGACCCCTTCGTGCCGCTGCCGACGAAGAAGATCGTGCCCGTCACGGAGACGAGCGAATCCGGCGTGGCGACATAGAGATGGCCTTCGCGCTGCTTCGCCGCCTCGACCGCCACGTCGCCGCGTTCGAGCTTGCCGGTGACGCCCTTCCTGTTCTCAGTGATAGAGACCTCGCTGCGCTCGCGCATCTCGACGAGCGAGCCATCGGCGAGGCGCAGCACGGCGCTTGAATCTTTCGACGTTCGCACGCGCTCGCCCTTCCTGATCTGTTCGCCCGTTCGCAGCGCGTGGCTCTCGGTTTCGGAGACGCGATAAAGAGCGCCGTCTGCGTTCTCGACGGTCGCGGCGAGCGCCGTGCCGGAGAGATCGAGACGCTCGACATAAAACATTGCGGCAAGTCCGAAGCACAGCAACAGACCGGCGGCGATGCTCCAGCGCCACACAGGGGCGAGCGACGTTTGCTTCCTCGGCGAGTGTTTGACTTGCGCCGTGCGCGCCGCCACCTGCGGCTCGCCTGTGCGCGCTGCCTTCAAAGCCTTGCGGCAAGGG
>CBDUCU010000042.1:0-13677 GCA_965365725.1 uncultured bacterium
CCGCGTATTTTTCTAAGACGGCGACCGAAGACGAGCCGCTATCGAACCACACGTCGAGAATGTCCGACTCTTTGACAAACTCCGTGCCTTCGCATTTTGCGCACTTGAAATTCTCCGGCAACAAATCTTTCACCTCGCGCGCATACCACGCGTCGGCAGATTCGCGCTCGAAGATGTCGGCGACATGACGGATGACGTTTGAATCCGCCGTCGGTTCGTTGCACGCCGTGCAATAGAAGACTGGAATGGGCACGCCCCACACGCGTTGACGCGAGACGCACCAGTCGGGACGGCCCGCCAGCATGTTTCTCATACGGTCTTCGCCCCACGCCGGAACCCATTCGACGCGCGCCACCTCACGGAGCGCGCCCTGACGAAGCGACTGCGGCACGTCCGTCTCGTTGTCGGTGTAGTTCGTCAAATCACGACCGTCTTCATCCAACTCGACCGGCTGCACGTCAGAGGTCGGCGCGTCCAGAGAGATAAACCACTGCGGCGTGGCGCGAAAAATCACGGGGTTGTGACAACGCCAGCAATGCGGGTAGCGATGCCTGTAATCTTCGCTAAAAAGAAGCGCCCCGCGCTCGCGCAAAAACTCGACGATCTTTGCGTTCGCCTCAAAGACGCGCATGCCTGCAAAGTGCTCGACATCGGGTGTAAAGCGGCCGGCGTTATCGACCGGACAATAGATGTCGAGGCTGTAGGATTTGCCGATGACGAAATCGTCGTGGCCGTGTCCGGGCGCGGTATGGACAAGCCCCGTGCCCGCTTTGCCGGTCGCACGTTTATCGCGTGCTTCCTTGATGTCAAGCTCGGTCTCCGCGTCCGACTCGCCGCCAAGTGTGACGTGGTCGCCGAGCATCAAAAGGCTCGGACGTTCAAGCCACGCATGACGACACTGAAGACGGTCAAGCCGCGCGCCCGAAAATCGCGCAACCACTTTTACTTCCGCCTCGCCCTCTTCATTCTTGCCGCCGAAGCCGCACTTGCGCGCAACGTCTCCGGCCAAGTCAGCCGCGACGACATAGACCTCGCCGTTTTCATCGTTTTCAATCGCCGCATACTCGAAAAGCGGGTTGACGGCGATGCCGAGATTTGCGGGCAGAGTCCAGGGAGTCGTCGTCCAGATGAGAAAGAAGAGTTTGCGCCCCTCAAGCGCCGGGTCAAGCGTCGAAGGGTCGCCGGCAAACGGAAACTTCACATAGACCGAAGGGCTTGTGTGCTCGTTGTATTCGACTTCCGCTTCGGCCAGAGCAGTCTGATCGTGGATGCACCAATAGACGGGGCGCGCGCCCTTATAGACGTAGCCGCGCTCGACGAAGCGTCCAAACAGACGCGCCGTCTCCGCTTCGTAATGGTTCGACATCGTGAGATAAGGATTCTCCCAGAGGCCGAGTATGCCGAGACGTTGAAAGTCGCGCGTCTGACGTTTGAGGGCATCGCCTGCGTGCTCGCGGCACGCGCGGCGGAAGCTCACAAGCGAGAGGTCTGCGCGCTTCTTGCCCTTTTTGTCGAGAGCCTTTTCGACGTGCTGCTCGATGGGCAAACCATGACAGTCGTAGCCCGGCACGTAGGGCGCGTCAAAACCCATCATCGTGCGCGACTTGACGACAAAATCCTTCAAGATTTTGTTCATCGCCGTGCCAAGATGAATATCCGCGTTGGCGTAGGGCGGACCGTCGTGCAGGATAAATTTTTCGCGCCCCTCGCGCGCCTTGCGAACAAGCGAGTAGAGATTCATCTCGGCCCACTTCTTCAAGCGCGCAGGCTCTGACTGTCCGAGATTCGCCTTCTGCGCGAAGTTCGTCTTCGGCAGATTAACCGTCTTCTTCAAATCAAGTGGTGCTTCTGTTGACATAAACAAAATCGCTGCCTTTTCAGAGAAAAATAGATACTAGCATAGTGCGCATTTGTCCGTCGTTCCGTCGTCGGCAGTCCGTTGATGCGATAGTCAAAGCCGGCGCATTTGGCAAAAGACTAAAGCCGTAAATTAGCGAAACAACGGACGACAAACGGATGACAATTGAGAAAGAAAACGCCCGAACTCGCTGCCGCCTCTGGCGGAGGATGTTCGGGCGCATTTTGCGCTTGAGTTGAGAAGATGCTCTTCAGCCGATGAACATCTCCTCCTCCGCGTAGGTCTGGTCGATCTGTTTTGGAGAGGGGGCTACGAGCACTTCCAGACCGCGCCGCACCCCCGCCATAATCGCGGCCAACTCTCTGGCCGGACTGATGAGCTTTGATTGAATAAAGACTGTGGTTGACATCATCTGATCGTGCGTCTCGTCTATCGAGCGACTGATGCGCTCGATCTTATCGCGCGCCGTCTCAGCCGAAAGCCCGACGATCTCTTTGAGCTCTCTGACCTCGTCTTTAACAAGCGCCATCGATTCGGAAAAGTGCATCGTCGCCGTCGCCAGATGACTCGACATCAACCCGACCTGCTCGGCCACTTCCTTGCCCTGCGCGGCAATTTCTCTGACCTGATCCGTGAGCTTTCCGACGCGCTCGATAAGCGGCTCGACCTTCTCTTCGACGCGTCCCACCGTGCCGACCGCGCGGCTGACAAGCACTGACACGACGACCATCGCCGCCGCAATAACGACGAACGAGACGGCGACGACGACCAGCACCCAGAAGGCCGGGTCGTTCGTGCTCATTTGTAATGCAAGAGAAGCTTTTAGCATTTAGCTCTCAGCCTTCAACTTTTCACTGACTTAAGAGGAACAGACCAAACGGTCAACCTAACAAATCGGTTCGGCTAACAGCTAATAGCTAACGGCTAATAGCTGCCAGCCGACCGCTTATGCGTTCCCGCCTTCTTCGTAATAAGTCGGGGCCTGTTCCATTGTGCTCGACTCGGTGCGCTGTTTCTCTTCACGATAGGCGCGTCGTCCCGCTTCGAGAGCGGCGGAAAAATGCTCGCCTCGACGCGAAGCCGCCTCGCGCACGGTGCCGGCCAATTCGCCCGCGCGATGCGAAGCCGTTTCGTAATACTCGCCCGCGCGCTCGCGCGCAAGTCGCGCAGTCTCGCGCGTGCCGTCAACGCCTTTGCGCGTCACGTCGGCGATATCGCCGCGCAGCTCGCGCCCCGATTTTGGCGCAAACAGAAGCGCCACCGCCGCACCGACCACGCCGCCCAGAAGAAAACAGAGTGTTTGCGTCGAAAGCTCCGTTCCTGCGTCGCGTCGGCTGCGCTCTAGTTCTCTTGACATGAGAGACCTCTTTCTTCGGGAAAAGTCTGACGACTTCGCCCATAAAAAATTTGGATGAAAAAGGGTTGCTTTCGCCCGCTCCGCACTATAACAAAAGCGCACAAAGCCGTGCAATCAATAAGGCAAAAGGAAAAAGGTAAAAGGCAAAAGCGAGTAGGCGCAGAGGGTCTTATCGAAAACTATTTGTAAAGCCCCGCGAGGTTTGCAGCTCTAGCACAGCGTAATTACAACCAAGCTCCTACAGAGCTAACTTTTCAAACAGCCTCTGACTTTTGCCTTTTACCTTTTTCCTTTTACCTTCTGGCTTATTCGCTTGATTCGTATTGCTTGAGCTTGCGGTAGAGAGTTTTGCGGCCGATGTTGAGCGCGCGCGCGGCGCGAGTCTTGTCGCCGCCCGTGTAGTCGAGCGTGGCTTCGATGGCGCGGCGCTCGATCTCGTCGATTGATGACGGCACTTCGATTTCGAGTTTGACGGCGCGCCCGTCGTACGCCGCGCGTTCGCGCTCGCGTCGCGTCAGCGTGCGCTCTTCTTTCATCGTGCGGCTGATTGTATCTGGCAAATCGTCGAGCTCTATCTGGCGGCCCGATGCGATGATGACGGCGCGCTCAATCGCATTCTCAAGCTCGCGCACGTTGCCCGGCCACTCGTAGCTCATCAAGGCTTGCAATGCCTGTTTCGAGATGCCGGAGATAAAGCGTCCGGTCTTCTGTTTGTAGTGTTCGAGAAAATGTATGACGAGCGGATGAATGTCGCTCGCGCGCTCGCGCAGAGGCGGCAAGGTGATTGGAAAGACCGAGAGACGATAAAAGAGGTCGCGCCGAAAACTCCCTTCTTCGACCGCGCGCTCTAAATCGACGTTGGTCGCAGCGATGACTCTCACGTCTGATTTCAACAGCTCGCTTCCGCCGACGCGCGTAAACTCTCCGTCCTGAAGAACGCGCAGCAGACGCACCTGCGCCGACGGACTCATCTCACCAATCTCGTCAAGAAAGAGCGTGCCGCCGTCTGATTCTTCGAAGCGCCCGCGTCGTCGCGCGTGCGCATCCGTAAACGCTCCGCGCTCATGGCCAAAGAGTTCGGTCTCAAGCAACGTTTCGGGAATCGCGCCGCAGTTGAGCTTGATATACGGGCGGTCGCGTCGGCCCGAATTGTAGTGGATGAGATTGGCGAGCAGTTCCTTGCCCGTGCCGGATTCACCCTGAATGAGGACGGAGGTCTGCGTGTCGGCGACGTTGAGCGCAAGCTCGATGGCGCGTCGAATTCCAGCCGCCTGTCCGATGATGCGACTCTCTGCATTTCGTTCGTGAAGCACGCTGCGAAGCTGCATCACTTCCGCCGAAAGCTGGTCGCGTTCGAGCGCCGTGCCGATCTGCAAGGCGATGCCTTCGACCAGAGCAATCTCATGTTCGTCAAAAGTCTCACGCTCGCCGCCCCACACAAAGCCGAGCAGACCAAAGACGCGCGCGCCGATGCGCACGGGCGCAACCAGTGCGGCGCGCCCGCCCAAAGTCGAATTAAAGGCGAAACGAACGGGTGGCGGCAGAGTCGAATCGAGAAGCGTAAGGGTCGTTCCTTCGGCAAGCAAATCCATGAGCGCCGGAAACGCCGTGATATTGATAGAGCGCCCGTGCGCTTCGATGAGTTGTCGCACGCCGAGCGTCGATGCATGAGAGGCGGCCTTAAACGCGGCCAGACTGATCGACTTGCCGGAAGGCTCGACAACGCCCAATGCGCAGTAGTCCGCACCGACCAAAGCAACAGCTCGCTCAAGAACGTGCGAAGTCAATTCGCTAAAGTCCGAGCGCGCATTGAGCATGTTGGCGATCTCAAGCAGAGCGCGGGTCCGGCTCGCCTCGCGCTGCACGTCTGTATAAAGACGCGCGTATTGATAGCCGACTGCGATTTGGCGTGCGATTGCCTGGAGAAAGACGACCTCTTCGTCATGCCAGTGACGAGCGGCGCGCGTGGTATGAAGCCCGACGAGTCCGAGTATGTTGCCGTCCAATACAACGGGGACGACGAGAAGCGAGCGCGTGCCGAGGCTTGAAGGCAGAAGACTCAGACGCGGGTCGGGGCCAAACTCCGCCGTGTCATCAAGTCGAATCGGCTGCGTCAGGTTGAACCGCTCTGACAACTGTTTGAAGTCAACAGGAATGGAAACGCCGAGACTCGACGGCACGTCTTCGGCTGCGCGCCATTCGTGGCTGATGCGAAGCTCGCCTCCCGAGACAATTTGAATTACATCGCATCGATCGACCGTCATCATCCGACCCAATTCGGCGACGACGGCGCTTAAGAAACGGTCAAGATCGATCTCCGAATGAATGTTCGGCGCAAGACGATTGATAATCGCCTCGCGCGCCTCTTGCATCTTGATCTTGCGCTCAAGCGAAAGCGTCTCGGCGACAGTTTGTATAGTGCTCTGCGACGACAAAATTCTTTAGCTCACTCCGTCCATATTAAATAGCGCAAAGCTGGTCGGGAAAATTTCGAGGAGAGTTGCGCCTCGCATTAACAAGGCTGTCTTCGCGCTGTAAGGGATTCGACCGAGCGGAATGATATCGGAGCGTGCGCGCACTTGCAAAGAAGAGAACAGAGTTTAGAAAGAGAGAGGGCAGTAAAAAGAGAATGTTCTTTTACCGCTCTCTATCGCTCTGAACTGTTTGTCGGGCTTCCTCGCTTAAGAAATTGCGAAAGAAATTAGAAGAGTATATTTTGTAGCAAAGGGTCGAGGAATAAAGAAATGAAAGATAGTTTTGCGGAAGTCGTAGAAGAAGTGAAAGCTCTCTCTACCGAAGAAAAGCTAGAGCTGCAACTTCTCATCGAAAAATACCTGATTGAAGAAAGAAGGCAGGAGATACATGAGAATTATCAGGCTAGTCAAAAGGAATTGAACGAAGGCAAGCTGTCATTCTCAAATGACGTGAGTGTACTCAAAGGGATGCTAAATGATTGAGATAGCCTTTAGTTCATCCTTCAAAAGAGCGTTCAAAAAGAGTATCGCTGGTAATGCAAATTTAGAAACAAGATTTTGGGAGCGAGTAGAGCTTTTCAGGAATAATCCGTTTGAGCCGAGACTAAGGACGCACAAGCTGTCTGGCAAGTTAAAGGATTTATGGAGCTTTAGTATTGAATATGATTTGAGAGTAATCTTCTCTTTTGCCGAGCAAGATAAAGTCATCTTTGTAGATATTGGCAGTCACAAAGAAGTGTATTAGCAAGGCAAATAGTCAATGCGCGGAAGCCCAACAAATCATTTAATCCGACACCGCGATAGCACCGCTCTCATGGCACTTCCTAAATGTTAGATCGGATGCAAGCAGTAGAAAGAAGCGGCGTGAATTTAATCTTGCGTAACCAATACGAACAGAAAGGCAAAACGCCGCGTGTAGGTAGTGATTAGACTTTGGGAAATCTCAGGTTTAGTTGCTTTGCTGCGTATAGACTTTTCTAAATCTGATGATTCAAATTGAACTGCTACCTATTTTTTGCCTTCTCCCGCAAATAAACCTCTCCTGTTTCGATATCATAGAACCAGACCTCTTCCGGGATGACATTGACAATATAGGTCTTTTGATGCCGCTCATAAGGGTCGTCTATTTTCGCTGTAGTCACCGAGCTATCATGCATCGCAGGGTAAGAGGCAAGTCGGCAAACTACTAAAGCGCGCATTGTACTTTTGGCGCGCCTTCCCGCAGTCGGTGACATTGGTATTGAAGTGGCAACCTTTGCCCCGCCTGCAAATTTGTAGAGGTGCTTGGGGTCTGTCCCCAACCTATAAGACTCTATTTCAATAACATGCACTCGCACCGCTCGGTTGAAGGCATTGCGACCAATAAAAGATCGGGTCATTTGCCTTGTCGTGCTGTAGTCAAGGGCAATGTGCGCTCCGAATCTATAACCGACCGACATCCACTCCAACATTACGTCCATCACAGACAAGTCAGCATCGTAACGTAGTTTGAGTTGATAATCGTCAGGCGCGAAACTAAAGGCGAGTAAATCATCTTCTTTCACAGAGCCGACTAAAGGACGCTTTCTTAGCTTCTCCATTCGGGCATGATAGTCGATGGTAGGCTCAAATTCTCCCTTTGCCTCTTGCCGTTTGCGCGTGGCGAGCGTGGCATAGACCGCAATCAATGAGTGTCCTAAAAAATGTTGCGGTAACTCTTCCTTTTCTAAATCAAATGGAATTAACTCAAATCCGCGCAGTGAAGCTTGCGCATCAGATGAGACTCTTTTCTTTGAAGCTATCCGACGCTGCGCAAAAGCTGTCGAGTGGGGTATAAGTAAGACAATCAGGAGAGATAATCTAAGAGCAACGGTGAGACGTTTCATGCCTACAAAATATCACCTACAAACTAAAGAGGACAAGAATTGTTGAGCATGTGCATGCCCAGCACGTCCTTATCCTCTCTTTAACTCACTTCGTCTCGCGTGGAAAGCGTTAATGCGAAGACTTGCGAATCTCTCGCACGCTTTTCGCCCGATGCCATCAATCGCTAGCAACTGCTCGTCTGTTGCCGCACTGGGTGCGTGTATTGGTGCTTGATGAATGGTATGTAATGGCTGACGATTTTAGCGTTGAGCATGGAGACTAACGCGCCGCCGAACAATTCAATGGACGTGAGAGCGAAACAGCGACAGTGTTTTTAATGTCGTCTTTTAATATTAAATTTGCGTGTCACGGTTTCGCCCTCATGTTATCTCAATCGCTCTATTCCGACTGTGCGATCTGTTCAGGCAGGAGGCGGAAGTGCGCGAGCGCCTCTTCGGGCGAGAGCGTCGGATGATAGGTCTTGCCGTAGCGTCCGGTGATGATGCGAACGTAAGATTGCGTCTCGTCGAAGGGCGGCACGCCGTTGTACTTATCGACGTTGCCTTCACCGGCGTTGTAGCCGGCAAGAGCGCGCACCACATCGCCATTGAATCGCTTGAGCAACCAGCGCAGATACTTTGATCCATTCATGGCTTAAAATATCTTCTGTTAAATCACGATGCGTAATCCCTCAGTTATTGGGGGCAAATGGCGTGTAAGGAGCGTTTAACTCCTTGATGTGCAATCCGCGCTTCTCGAACTTCCACCCGTAACCGGGGCATTACCACGATGCAAAAAATTGCTTGACGGCTTATACGGACAGGAGTATAAGCCGGCCCATCGAATACGGGCGGTGTCGCAGCCTTACAACCTGTTGACGAAATCCTCATATGATTCCGCCAACTTCACATCTCTCAAAAGGAGGCGGCTTCTAAGGTTCTTTTTCCAAAAGAAATTGAGCATCTTAAGCTGCAAGAAGAATATATGAACAAGTTCCTTAATTATCGTGTGAGTCATATGCTTCTACTCAGCGCAATGTTAGTACTAGCATTTGCTTATTGGGGAAAGAAAGTCTCTTCTACGACTAATCTGGCGGCGATTAGTTCACAGAAAAAAGAGCGAAAGATCGAAAAGGCTTTCTCTAGTACTCCACAAGTTCAAATCTCCACCGTCAAATCTGGTAAGACCGTCAGAAAGATGGGTGAGAAATTCGAGGATGATGAGGATTGGCTGAAGAAGTTATCTTTCCAGATACAAAACACCTCAAGCAAGTCGATCATTTATCTGAGTCTTAATCTCAATTTCCCAGAAACAAAGTCATCTGGAAGTATGATGTCTTATCCGCTCAATTTCGGTCAGAGGCCAAATGCGCGATTTAAAACAAACAATGCTCCATTACTCTTAAAGCCCGGCGATACATTACAGATTAGTGTAGATGAGTCTTACGATGAACTCATTAGGTTCGTTGAAGAAAGGCATGCGCGAACGAATCTCCACGAAGTTCAGATAGAAATTGGCTTCATCATCTTTGAGGATAACACCGCATGGAGCGCCGGGATGTTCTACAAACCAGACCCTGAGAATCCCGGCAGATATATCAACATTGGCGATGTGCCGAAGTAGAATTCCCCACGAAAACCTCAACTAAGGGCGTGTGTCCTTATTACGCCAACTCTTGTTGTACCTTGTTGTCAAGAAGCTGTCAGTTTCCATTACAGCGGCAAGCTATCTCACGCGCATCGAGGTAAAAGCTCATGAAGGTTAAATATTTGCTGATTTTCATGACCCTGTTTTGTATCGTGCTTTCAGCGTCGAATTATCGCCAAAGCTATGGGCGTTTTAATAAGCACGCTATCTCTATTCCGATTCAAACCTCAACACAATGTTACCGGTTCGATTCAAGATATGTGGAATGTGGAACTGAAGAATGTGGGTATGGGGAAGTTAACGTTACAGGGGAATTTTTGATTGGCGATGGGCGACAGTTTAGTGAGTTTCGCTCTCAACCATGCATCGGAGGTATAACTCCTTGTCCAAATGCATCTGTGCCAACAGCGGTTGATAACCCTTACTGTTGCGACCGTGATAACGACGGCTATAACGGTGCTGTATGCGGCGGGACTGATTGCGATGATGGGAATGCGAATCTGAACCGGAGAGACGCAGATGGCGACGGCTTTAGCACATGTGCTAACGATTGCAACGATCAGAACTCGAACCTCACACCTGCAGACCGAGACGGTGATGGGTTGAGTAGTTGTGCTGGCGATTGTAACGATAATAATTCATCACTGACGACTTGTTGTCCCACGCAATCGCAGTTGAACTGGTGTGCATGGCATTACGGGTGGTGGAATGACGGCGACTGCCGATGTGAAGATTTTGTCTCACCGGTAATAGTAGATATTAGAGGCGATGGATTCAATCTAACAGACTCTGACAACGGCATTAGTTTCGATCTAGATAGTGATGGCGCACCGGAAACTTTAAGCTGGACTTCCACTGGCTCAGACGATGCATGGCTCGTCCTCGACCGCAATGGCAATGGCTTAATTGACAATGGTCAGGAGATGTTCGGCAACTTCACACCGCAGCCGGAGCCGCCGCCCGGCGAAGTGAAGAATGGTTTCCTTGCGCTTGCAGAGTATGACAAGCCCGCAGACGGCGGCAATGGCGACAAGATCATTGACAGGCAAGATACCATCTTTGCAAGTTTGCGATTGTGGCAGGACGTAAATCACAACGGCGTTTCGGAGTCGAATGAATTGCACACCTTGCCAGAACTCGAATTGAAGTCTATTGATCTTGACTACAAAGAGTCGAAGCGAGTGGACGAGCACGGCAATCGGTTCAGGTATCGTGCAAAGGTGAAGGACGAGCGCGGCGCGCAAATGGGCCGTTGGGCGTGGGATGTGTTCTTGGTCAGAGGTCAATAGCAGACTATCGAAGATTAAACGAAACCGCCCGGTCGTCTGTTATGACTGCCGGGCGGTTTTTCTTTCTCTCAATCCGATCTATTCCGCCTGCGCGATCTGTTCAGGCAGGAGGCGGAAGTGCGCGAGCGCCTCGTCGGGCGAGAGCGTCGGATGATAGGTCTTGCCGTAGCGTCCGGTGATGATGCGGACATAAGATTGCGTCTCGCTGAAGGGCGGCACGCCGTTGTACTTATCGACGTTGCCTTCACCGGCGTTGTATCCGGCAAGCGCGCGCACCACGTCGCCGTCGAATCGCTTCAAGAGCCAGCGCAGGTATTTTGTGCCCGCGTCGATGTTGTCGGCCGGGTCGTTGACGTTGTCGCACTTGAAACGCTTGGCTGTATCGGGCATCAACTGCATCATGCCGCGCGCTCCGGCGTGCGAGACTGCCGCAGGCTTATACTTTGACTCTTGCCAGATGACTGCATGAATCAGACGCGGATCAACTCCATACTGCTTGCCCGCGCGATAGATAATCAGATCGAGATTGCGGTCGCCCGATGTGGGGATGTCTGCGGGAATAAAATCTTCGGCAACAGCTTCTGCTCTGACCGTTTCAGCGACAGCAACCGTCGTGAAAGGGTCTTTGGCGAAACTGATGAGAGTGAAAAGAGCGACGAAGGCGAATGAAACGAATTTAAAAGAGCTGTACAGGGGAATATGCCGGGTATAGTGCATTCTAGGTCGTTCTCCATGTGCTTCGGGTGGCCTCCTTATCAGGCCATCGTCAGTTGCGCCGCTTCAAGTTCTCGAAATGGCGGGCGCAAAGCTTGGGGGCTTCGCATGGTGGAAACGATCTGTCTGCCAAAGAGCAGCTTTATCGAAACCGGGAGTTAGACGGAGCAGGTAGCTGTGCGGTTGCTTTCGCGCATGAAAAAGGTTCAATTAAGTTCTTTATTTGTACGTATTTAAGTCATGCAGGTGTAAACGGTTGAGGAGACATAGCTTGACTGCCGTTTCGTTCACATTGATGCGCGACTTTTGAATGCCTGAGTCTTTGAAGCGTTCCAATGTGAGACAAAAAAGTTGTCGAGAGAGAAATATTTTTTCGTCAATACCGACGACAAACACACATTCGCTTACTCCCTGCATCAAAGCGTTGCCTTGGTTGCATCGAAAAAATCGCATTCGTATAATTTTGTCGAGCATTGAAAATAATCGGAACGGTCAACACTTAAAGAGGACGTAAAAATAAGTATGCCCATCTATGAATACAGCTGCCGGAAGTGTAACGCTCACATCGAGGTCATACAGAAGATCACTGACAAGCCGCTTGCGCGCCACGAAAAGTGCGGTGGAAAATTGGATAAAGAGTTTTCGCGCACAGGCTTTCAGTTCAAAGGCGACGGCTGGTACGTGACCGATTACGCGGGCAAAAAGTCTGAAACGAAAGAAGCGACTGAACCAGCTTCTTTGACAAAAAGCGAACCGAAAGAAAAGAGCGTCGAGAAAGCGAAGCGCGAAAAGAGTTCGTCAACCAAGACGACCGCAGCGTCGTCGGATAGCTAATAAAGAACGATCTGTAAACCTCATGCGCGCGAGTCAAAAAACAATCGTCATCTTATTTGCGCTGCTCGCTTTTCTGCCGGTCGCGGTGCGCGGGCAGGCCGGTCGGCGACCTGGACAGACCGAAGGAGCGGGCGCGCCGCGCGGCGTGACCTTGAACATCTTTGCCGCGCGCTCGGACGGCTCGGAAGAGGCCGTCACGTCGAAAGAAGTTGCTCTCTACGATGCAGGTACTGAGCAGACCATCCAGAGTCTTGTCCCTGACACAGAACCTGCGCGGATTGTTCTTCTCGTTGACAACTCTTTGAGCCTGCGCGTTGACGTGGAAAAGCTGGCGCAGGCGACGCGCGAGTTTGCTTACGAGATTTATGAAGGCGACCGTGTGATGGTGGTCGGCTACGACGAGAAGCCTGAGATCGTCGTCGAATGGACTGACCAGGCCGCCGAGATCGAAAAGAGCCTGACGCTCTTTCGTAAGAAGGGCGAGCCGCGCCTGTTCGACGCACTGTCGGCTGTGGTGGAAGATGCGCTTCGACCGCTCTCGGCTTCGCACAACAAGCGCGTCATCGTTTTGGTCGGCGACGGTCTTGATCGCGGAAGCAAAGCGCGTTTCGACGACGTGCTGGCTGAATTGCAGAAACAGGACGTGACCGTTTATGCGCTGCAAATTCCCGACCGGACGGGCGGAGCGCTCCGGCGCGACCGTCCCAAACCAAATCAAGTCATACAGAAACTGGTCGAGGGAACGGGCGGGCGTATACTCGCCGTTGACGAGCCGCGCGAGGCTGCCAAATCCATCTGCGACGAGCTGCGCAAAAACCGGTATGTGCTTGGCTACACGCCTTCAAGCGTCTCGCTCTATGACAACCGTCGTCTCCTTATTGTTCCCGAAGACGGAATCAACGTTCGCGCCAAGACCCGGCAACCCGCACAGATAGTCGTCAAGTAGAATAAAAGCCGTAAATCGTAAATCACGAATCGGAAATAGAGGTTGAATCTATTTCCGATTCGTGATTTACGTTCTTCTACTATTTACCGCTTTTGCGCCGGTAGATGATGAACATCACGGCGATGATGATGAGCAGTAATAGCTCTAATTGCGCGAAGTAGCTCCAATCGACTTCGCCCGCATCGTCGCGCGCAAGCGGATAGAGAAAGAACGTGCCGAAGGCGAGGCCAACGGCGAGCCAGATGATCTGTCGCTTTGTGTCCCACATCGATTCACGACGTTACAGTTTTTGAAGTTTGAGCAGTCGTTCGGCTGCTGCGTCGAGCGTCTCGTCGCGTTTGCAGAAACAGAAGCGCACCTGATGAGAGCCTAATTCAGGCCGGCTGTAGAAGCTTGAGCCGGGAACACAGGCGACCCCGATTTCGCGGATAAGATGGCGCGTGAATTCAATATCGTTTGCGAAGCCGAAGGCGGAGATGTCGGTCATCGCGTAGTAAGCGCCGTCGGGGACATAGACTTGAAAGCCCGCTTCGCGCAAAACGGGCAGAAGCTTTTCGCGGCGCGCCAGATAATCGCTTTGAAGATGTTCGTAATACCCGTGCGGGAGTCGAAGCGCGTAAGCTCCTGCGGCCTGTAAAGGCGCGGCTGCTCCGACGGTGAGAAAATCGTGAACCTTGCGTATGGCGGCGGTAATGTCGGGCGGAGCGATACAA
>CBDUCU010000043.1:0-13630 GCA_965365725.1 uncultured bacterium
TAGGTTCGTTCTGCGACGTTCATCTTTTGCAGGACGAAGACGACGCGCATGGTCTGCGGGCGTTTGTCGTAAGAGGCGGGAACGAAGGCCGGGTTTTTGCGAAATGCGTCTTGTAGATCGTCGAGGGCGCGCGGGTTGCGCGGGGGCTCGACGACGGCGGCAAGCGAGGCGCGCCCGTTGTCGTATACGTCTGCAACGACGATCATATCGTCATCACCGGGCCGTTCGGTCGCCGAAGGCGTAAAAGCCATCCGAGCGAGTGCGCCGCGCGGGTTGAGGCTTGGCGATTCCGCCGTGTAAGGCGAGCGCGTCGCCGCATAGAGAGCGGGCGAGAGCGGGCGCGTCACGTCATAGCCTTCGCCGCCGTCAACCCACGTCACACGCTCAGTCTCGATGCGCGCCGATTCGTTCGCGAGCGTCCGCAGCGCAATCAACTGCTGGCGGAGCGCGCCAAAGACGGCGATAAAAAGAAGCGCCGAGTAGAAAGCCCCCGCCGCGTAGGGCATCAGATGCGGCTCAAGCCAACGTGTGAACCTTTCGGTAAACGTCGGTACGGGGTTGGCCGCGCGCGCCGCGCGCTCGATCTGAATCGCGCGTTTGATGGACGGGGCAAGTTCCATCGGCACAGTGGGGCGTGTAAGCATGCCGAGTCCGCGCACGATCATGCGCGTCTCGTCTAAGTGGATGCGGCAGAGCGGACACAGGTCAAGGTGAGCTTCGACGACCTCGCACTCGGGCCGCGTCAACTCACCATCGAGGTAGAGCGAAAATGCTCTCTGCGTCTCTTCGCAATTCATAAAAATCAGAGGTTAGAGGTTAGAGATGAGAGGTCAGATAAATCTGTCCGACTAATCTCTAACCTCTGCATTAAAGCGAATGGCTGGCCAACCCCGGCTGCTCCCTATTGTATAAGGAGGCAACCGCCGACGGTCGAGGCGACACGTGCGAAAGAAAAGTTCAGACAAAAGCGTCAGCAGGCGACCGACTCGATAACGGGTGTTGCTGGCCGCGTTTTCAACGTCGTTCTCTTGCGCCCGCCTTAGTCTTTAAGTTTCGATAGCACGTGCCCGCCGCTCGGCCGGCCGGTCACTTCCTGACCCACCTTGGCACCGGGTTTCAATGGTTTGAAGCCGGGGCAGGTCAGCCATTCGCTTTCAAAGAGCTTTTAGCTATAAGCTATTAGCCTTTAGCTATTAGCTTTCAGCCGGCACGATTTACGATTGCTATCAAAGAAAAGCTAACAGCTTATAGCTAAAGGCTAATAGCTTTCTCACAAAGCGCCTTCAAGTCTGCGTCGAAGCTCTGCGCGTCCGCGCGAGAGTCTCGACTTGACCGTGCCGACGCTGATGTCGAGCGCGACGGCGACCTCTTCGTAGCTCAACCCCTCGATGTCGCGCAAAATGATGATCTCTCGATAATTGCGCGAAAGTGCTTGCAGCGCGAAGAGAAGCGCCTGCTCTCTCTCCTTTGCCAGCGTCTGCTGTTCGGGATCAGCCGTTGCTTCATCAGCCAGACGCGAGCCGAGACTCAACGATTCGTGTTTGTCGGCGCTTGTCTCATCGAGCGAAAATGTTGACTCGCGTTTGCGTCTTCGCCACCAGCGCCAACGATTGCGCGCCTGATTGACTGCGATGCGGTAGAGCCAGGTCTTCAAATCCGCTTCGCCGCGAAAGCCCGCGATATTGCGGAAGGCTTGAAGGAAAGTCTCCTGCGTCAGGTCGCGCGCCTCCTCACGGTCTTGCGTCAAGCGGCAGAGCAGCGAGTAGATGTCGGCTGAACGCTCGCTGACAAGACGGTCAAAAGCATGCGCGTCACCCGTCTTTAATCTTTCAATGAACTGCGCTTCGGCATCCTGTAGGCGCGTGTCTGCGACCGCCGCCGAAGAATGTGCGGCCTCCAGTTCCGCGCGTGCGCGGAGGGCGATTGGCTCTCCGAAGCTCACAGGCGTCCTCCGGCGGCTTGAAGGGGTTTATAGGGCCGCCGAGCCCCCTTCAACTGTTTACTTTGACACCCTTCGTTCATTGTTTGTTCCAAAAATAATTGGTTGGCTGTTTGATGCTCGATTTTGAAGACGTGAATCCTAAATGATCAATTGGTAAACGGTTTCGCAAACCCTTGTCAGTCGCCGGCGAGCGTGCATCGCCGGCGAGCGTATCATGCCCGCCACGTCTCTACAAAGACGCTTTCGACACTAGCTTGACAACCCGCAGAAGCCGTCGCTACATTGAAGCCTTTGCCTCAACGTCTGCAAAAAGAACGGGCCTCACAGTGAGGTCTTGCACGAAGGAAACCTAGAGTGGCAAGAACAGCTAAAACATCAAAGAAGCGCGCACAGCAGCTCAAACACGATAAGTTCCGCGATACGACGATGGGTGCGTTTGACCATCTCGGCAACCGTCTCGAAGGACGCGGGCGCACGATCCTTTACGCGCTCGCCGGTCTCGTCGTGTTGGCTGCGCTCTTCGGTCTCTATCGCACCTGGAGCGCAGGCCGTGCCGAAAAAGCCAGCCTTGCTTTGGGGAAGGCCATTGAGATTGGCAACGCAGAAATTACAACCGGCCCTCCCGCGCCCGGTCAGACCGGCCTGACTTTTCCGTCCGAAAGAGAACGCGCGCAGAAAGCACTCGAAGAATTTCAGCGCGTGGCCGCCGAGCATGGCGACCCTTATCGAGAGATGGCGCGCTACTTTGCAGCCACAAACCTTCTCGTTGTTGAGCGTGCAAAAGGTCTCGGCGAGCTTGAAAGCTTGACGAGAAGCGGCAACGACGAAGTTGCCGCGCGCTCAAAGTTTGCACTCGCGCAGGCCAAAGAGGCTGACGGCGACAACGACCGCGCGTTTGCGCTCTACAACGAGTTGTTGAAAGACAAGAGCACGATTATTCCGCCCGATACCGTCAACCTGCGCATCGCCTCAGTCTTAGAGCGACAGGGCAAACGAGACGAAGCGGCAGAGATACTGTTTCGTCTCGTCGAAGAGGCGCGCAAGACCAAAGATAAAAACGGCAAACCCTTACCCGCGACCGCAACCGTCCGCGAGGCCGCAGACAAGCTCGAAAAGCTCAACCCCGAACGCTACAAACAGCTTACTCCGCAAGCAACCGCCGCCGATCTTTCGATCTGAAGAGGTTAGAGGTTAGAGACGAGAGGTTAGTTAGAAGGCAAGCTGTTAACTATCCTCTAATCTCTCTTCTCCGACCTCTGACCTTTTATGGATAATCTCACGCACACGCTCGTCGGATTGGCTTCCGCAAAGGCCGGACTTGAGCGCACGTCTCCATATACAACCGTTGTTTGTTTGATCGCTGCCAATCTCCCCGACGCAGACATTGTGACGCTTGGCTGGGGAAGCCTCGCTTATCTCAAACATCATCGCGGAATCACGCATTCGATTGTCGGGACGCTTGCGCTGGCCGTTGCCTTTCCACTCATTTTTTATGCAGCAGAACGATTAATCTCGCGCCTTAGAGGAAGAGAGCCGCGTGCGCGTCTGAAGGGACTTCTCGTCGCCTCGCTTTTGATGACGGCTTCGCATCCTTTGCTCGACTGGACGAATAGTTACGGGCTGCGACCGCTTCTTCCCTGGAGCGGCGAATGGTTCTACGGCGACATCGTTTTTGTTGTCGATCCCTGGTTGTGGCTTGTGCTTGGCGGCGCATGTTTTTTGCTGACGGCAGAGACAAACCGGCGCGTCGCGCTCTGGTCTTTGCTGGCGCTGGCAATCGTCGCCGGGATTCTGTTTATCCCACAACGCAGCGACTTTGAGATACCTTTTGCGCTGCGCGCCATCTGGCTCGCATGTCTGGCGGCAGTAGCATTTGCGTATCGCGCAGGGGTCGGAGAGCGTTGGGGCAGCCGCGTCGCCGTCGTCGCGCTCGCATTCGTCGTCGTCTATTGGGGCGTGCTCGCAATCATTCAAAGACAAGCGCTGCAACGCGGTCAGGAGTTCGCTAAGACGCTTGCCGACGCAGACCGCTCGACGCTTGCGAAGCTGGCGGCGATGCCTCTCCCGATGAATCCAACAAGGTGGCTCTGCATCGCTGAATCAGAGCGCGCAACACATCGGTTCGTGTTGGGGCCTGCGACAAAATCTCCGGAAGATGTAAAGGTTCTTTCAAGACATCAAAAGCCGCAGGAAAGAGAGGCCGCAGCCGTGCGCGACATTACAAACGACCCGCGCGCTCAAATCTTTCTTGACTTTGCGCGCTTTCCCGTCTTTCAAGTGAATGAGGACGGCGCTGGCTCGGTTCGCATCACGGATGTGAGATTCGGCGAGCCTCCCCGCGGTCAGACAGACGGCGGGCCGGGCAACTTTACGATCAGCATCCCGGCGCGCACGCCTTAAGAGCGCACCGGCAAAGTTTGAGCTTGTCGCGCATCAATAAAATCATGCACAATCCCGCAAGCGCGCCTTTTGCGTGCGCGCGTCCATCCACAAAAGCCCATTTGACCCCGAAAGGATTTGACTCAATGACCGGAAGATGTTTGATGAAAATGTCGCTCGCGCTGGCTTTGTTCGTCGGCGCGGCACACGCAGCATCGGCGCAGAACATCGCCGCGCGCGAAGTTCTTTCAACCTTTCCCGATGCGCAGGCGCTTTTTTACGTCAACACGCGCCGCATTTTTGATGAGGCGTTGCCGCGCGTCGTCCCTTCGCAAAAGCTTGAGAAGGCTTTTGCCGACATCCAGAAACAGTCGAGCTTCGACCCGCGCTCGATCCACTTCGTGGCGCTCGGCATGCGCTACAAAGAACCCCTGTCGATGCAGACCCCGCCCGACTTTATCGTGTTGGTCAAGGGGAGCTTTAACGCTGACTCGCTGCTCTCTCTGCTAAGAGTTGCGGCTGAAGGCTCTTACACGCAAGAGAAACACGGCGCGCGCACCATCAACGTCTTCAATCTCAAAAAACAGGCGAACAAAGACGAGCAGACCGACGCTCAACAAGCGGCGAAGCCGCAAAACAACCCCTTTCCCGTCTCCGAGATTGCAGCCGTCGCCATCGATGCCAATACGATGGTCTTTGGCATACCCGGATACGTGAAGGCGGCCATTGATGCAACGGACAGCGGACAGGGACGCGTGCGCGCAGACCTCGTCGATCTGGTCGCGCGTAATCCCGACAATCTGATGAGCTTTGGCGGCGACATCCCGGCCTCGCTCAACGATCTCGGAAAGGGCATGGGAGTCCCGCAAAACGCAGAGCTTGAGCGAGTCGTCCGCTCGCTCAGGCAGTTACAGTTCTCCGTCAATATGAACGCGGCGGATTTTGGCGCGCAGACGATTCTTCGTACCGACACGCAGGAGAGCGCACAGGTCATCGACGGTTTCGTCACAATCGGGCTCGGCTTCGGGCGGACGGCGATTGAAGGACAATTGAACAAAGTTCCTGCCAACAAGCCGCGCGAGCGCGAGGCGATGCAGGCGGCGCTCAACGCTCTCGAAACGCTCCGGCACACTGTCAACAACAACGAGCTGCAAATCGACGTTTCAGTTCCGCAGGCCACCATCGCATCGTTTGTCGAGCGCGCGATGGCCGAACAGAAATCAACAGTCGGCAAGAAGCCGATGGCAAAGCGGCGCGGCACTGCCAGACGCAGACGTTGATTCAAGCGGCTTTAGTGTTTATATCTCGGGTGCATGGAAATTTAACCACAGAGGCACAGCAGGCACAGTTTATTGATTGAACTGTGCCTGCTGTGCCTCTGTGGTTACTCAGTTCTCTTACACTCAATCAAAATTCTTCAACGTAGTATGAGGAATCGTCTTGACCGAGATCAAAGAACGGACGCGACGCATCATCCGCGCTCTCAAAAAGTCTTACCCCGACGCGACGTGCAGCCTCGACTACACAAATCCATTAGAACTTCTCATCGCCACAATCCTCTCTGCGCAGTGCACGGACGAACGCGTCAATCTCGTCACCGCGCAACTCTTTCGCAAATATCGAAGCGCGCCCGACTATCTCAGAGTCGAGCAGGAAGAACTCGAAGCCGACATTCGCTCGACCGGTTTTTTTCGCAACAAGGCGAAAGCGATTCAAGGCGCATGTCGAATGAATGAGGCAGAATTTGACGGACGCGTGCCCGCAGAGATGGATGCGCTGCTCAAGCTTCCCGGCGTGGCGCGCAAGACGGCCAACGTCGTTTTAGGCAACGCCTTTGGTATCGCTTCGGGCGTGGTTGTTGACACGCACGTCACACGCGTCTCGGCGAGGCTTGGTCTGTCGACGCAAAAGACAGCCGAAAAGATCGAGCAAGACTTAAACGCGCTTGTGCCGAACGCCGATTGGATTCTCTTTCCGCACCTGCTCATCGCGCACGGGCGCAAAATCTGCAAGGCGCGCACGCCGCTTTGTCGAGAATGCGTGCTGGCAAAAGATTGCCCTTCGGCGATGCTGTTTTAGCTTTCATTCGTGCCAGTCGCGCGTCATGTCGCACCAGAGCGCAAGCCCGCGCCACGCGCCATACTTTGAATAAAAACGAGCGATCTTTTTGTCGTCGCACGCGCGGCCCCTGTTGCGCGTGCGGATAAATTTGGCGCGCACCCAACTGTCGAGCGCGAGCACGTCGTAGCGACCGACCAGCTTGAGCAGGTTTTCGGCGGCGTAATCGCCAACGCCTTTGACGCGCTTCATCTCGCGTTTGAGCTCTGCGGTCGGCAGTTCGCTCTTCGCCCAAGATTCAACATCCAGCTCGCCCGCGACAACTCGGTCGGCCAGCTCTTTCAGATATGGGGCGCGGTATCCGGCGCGCACCACCTCGCGGTAGAAATTCTCCGTCTGTGCGGCCATTGCTTCGGGCTTGGGGAATGCGCGTCTGCCGTCCGCAGTTTTTTCGCCGAGGTTGTTGACAAGAGCCGTCGTCATTACTTTTGTCAGAGACCACGAGCAGTTCGTCGTGCAGAGAGATTTGACGAGGTCTTCAAAGACGTTGGGCGAGCGTAAGAGTCGGCCCGCGCCGCTTCGCTCGACCCATGAGAAATCTGCGTCCGTCGAGAGAGCGTGGTAGAACTCTGTCAGATCGTCGTCGAGACGAAAGATGTGTCGCACGTCGCGCTCGACGCGTGTGACGGCGCGGCGACCGAGTTTTTGCGAGACGCTGATTATTAGTCTGTTTCCGTCGCTGCGGACGCTGGCCGTAACGGGCCGCGAGTTTTCTATTTCAAGAACCCGGTAGAGCGCGAGACCGTCTGTTGAAATTTCAAAGGGTAGAAGGTCGCTCCAGCCGTGACTGTTGATGGTTCGTTTGAAGTCGAAGCCGGAAGGGACGGGGATGTTGATCTCCATGCGTAATCCGTTTCTTCGGGAGCTTTGTTGTTGGTCTGAAAAGCTAACAGAATTCATGCCGACAGTCGAACGCGTTTGCAAGGTCTATTCACGCATAGATGTCGCATCTGCGCTCTGTCTGCGCTATCATGCCCGCGCTCTGATTGCCCGATACGCGGCACAAAAAACGTTTCTGAGGAGAACCAATCTTGACGGAGCATCGACCGCTCACGATTCTCTGCATCGCAACTTTCGAGAAGGGGCAGGAGTTTATGCGCGAGTGCAAGCGACAGGGCTGCCGCGTGCTGCTGCTGACGATGGAGAAGCTGCGCGAGGCGGACTGGCCGCGCGAATCAATCGACGAATTCTTCTATCTGCCTGAAGACCTTCCGCTCGAAGACCTTTTTAAGAGCACGAGCTTTCTCGCGCGCCACGTCGAGATCGACCGCATCGTCCCGCTCGACGACTTCGACGTTGAAACTGGCGCCTCGCTGCGCGAACACCTGCGCATCCCCGGCATGGGTGATACAACCGCGCGCTACTTTCGCGACAAGCTAGCGATGCGCGTCAAAGCGCGCGACCATCAGATACTCGTTCCTGATTTTGTCCATGCCTTAAATCACGGGCGCATCCAACAATTTATCGAACGCATAGCGCCGCCCTGGGTCGTCAAACCGCGCAGCGAAGCCTCAGCCGTCGGCATCAAAAAGGTCAGAAGCGCCGACGAGTTGTGGCAGTGCCTCGCGCGTCTCGGCGACAAACAATCTTTCTATCTCATCGAACAGTTTATTCCCGGCGACATCTTCCACGTTGATTCGATTATCTCAGAGGGCGAAGTTGCTTTTGCCTGCGCGTCAAAATACGGCGCGCCGCCGATGGAAGTCTCGCATGAAGGCGGCGTTTTTATGACGCGCACCGTCGCGCGCACCTCACCCGACGCACAGGCGCTCGATCCGCTCAACCGCTCGCTTCTCAAAACGCTGGGGCTTGCGCGCGGCGTTTCGCACACCGAATTTATCAAGGGGCGAGAGGACGGACGCTTCTACTTTCTCGAAACCTCGGCGCGCGTCGGCGGCGCAAATATCGCCGAGATGGTCGAGGCCGCGACCGGCCTCAATCTTTGGCGCGAATGGGCGCGCATCGAGATCGCGGGCGAAGCGGGCGGTTATAAGCTTCCGCCCTACAAAGATAATCATGCGGGCATCGTCATCTCGCTCGCGCGACAGGAATGCCCTGACACTTCAAACTATACTGATCCCGAAATCGTCTGGCGTTTGCGCAAACGCCATCACGTCGGCCTCATCGTCGCATCCGAAAGCCCGGAGCGCGTCGAACAATTACTCGACAACTACATCCAACGCTTCCGCGAAGACTTCTTCGCCACCGCGCCCGCACCCGACAAGCCGACAAGTTGAAAGTAATGAGTAATGAGTGATGAGCATTAACTTTTACTCATCACTCATCACTCATCACTCATCACTTTTCTATGCACAGAAACCTTATCCGTGAACATCTCTCGTACGTGCAGGTCGAAAAGGGGCTTTCGCCGAACTCTCTGGCGAGCTACCGGCGCGACCTCGACAAGCTGGAGCGTTGGGCTGCCGAGCGCGGGCGTGCGCTAGAGGAATTGCGCAAGGAAGACCTTTCGCAGATGGTCATGTCGTTTGCGCGCGCGGGGCTTTCGCCGCGCTCGATTGCACGGGCCATCAGCAGCGTGCGCGGCTTCTACAGGTTTCTGTTGCTCGACGGCCATATCAAACAAGACCCGACCGCAGACCTCCACGCTCCAATTGCCTCGCAAAAACTTCCGCGCTTTCTCACACAGGATGAAATCGAACGTCTCCTCGAGTCGCCGCAGACAGATTCGCCGGAGGGCGTGCGCGACCGCACGATAATCGAATTACTGTATGCGACCGGATTGCGCGTCACCGAACTTGTCTCGCTCGAAGCCGCTAACATAGAGATTGATCGGGGCATTCTCAGTTGTTCGGGCAAGGGAAGCAAACAGCGCCGCGTGCCTCTGGGACGAAGCGTCATCAATTGGTTGCAGCGTTATGCGGAGGTGCGCCCCAGTCTGCTCAATGGAGCAGAGGCAAAGCGGCTTTTTGTCGGTGCGGGCGGTCGCGCGCTGACGAGACAATTTGTCTGGGCGATGTTGAAGAATTATGCAGAGAAGGCGGGCATCCGAGACGTGTCGCCGCACGTTCTTCGTCACAGCTTCGCTACGCACCTGCTCGAGCACGGCGCAGACACTCGCTCCGTACAGGCCATGCTCGGCCACAGCGACCTTGCCACCACGCAAATCTACACGCACGTCACGGGCGAGCGGCTGCGACAAACTTACGAGCGCTGCCACCCTCGCGCACGCCAAATTGAATCAGTAGTAGAAACATCAAACATGGATGACGCGGATTCTACGGATTGACACGGATTTATCTTCATCCATGCAAATCCGTAAAATCCGCGTTCGTCCGTGTTCCAGCTTTAGGTTTTCCCGGCCTGCGCGTCCTCAGACAACAAGGGCTTGAGCACGGCGTAGACGTTTTCGGCGACAATCTTCGTCCCTTCCGCATTCGGGTGCACGCCGTCGTCGAGATTGAGCGATTCCTTGCCCGCTACGCCTTCGAGAAAGAAGGGAATCAACGCGACGTTGTGCTCTTCGGCGAGGCTTTTATACATCTCATAAATCTCGCGCTGATACCGGTCGCCAGCGTTTCTCAACGTAAGCATTCCTGCCAGCACGACCTTCGCATTGCGCGCGCGCGCACGTTTGATAATCTCGCTCAAATTTTTCTTTGTCTCCGCAACGGGCTGGCCGCGCAGATGGTCATTTGCGCCGAGTTCGAGGATGACAAAGCGCACGTCGCCTTCGAGCGACCAGTCGATGCGGCGCAGTCCGCCCGCAGACGTGTCGCCTGAAACCCCTGCATTAATCACCTCGTATCTGTATCCATCCGCATCCAATCTCTTTTGCAGAAGCGACGGGTAACTTTCGTGCGCGGCAAGCCCGTAACCTGCGGTCAGGCTGTCGCCGAATGCAACGATTTTCGGTAAAGTCTCTTTTGCAACATTTGCAGGCTGCGAAGTTGAGGCGTTCGAGGTTTCCGCCGCGCGTTGGTTGTTGCGATTCGTGCCGGAGCAGGATGCAAACAGAAACGCGGCGCACAAAAACAGAAGGGCGAGAAAGAAAGTTTTCATGATCGAATTATACAAGGTGTCAAAGACGGTTCGCTCGGGCGCAGAGGCTCTGACGATTCTTCACGAGTTGGATTTGACGATTCCAAGCGGGCAGTTTGTCTCGGTCGTCGGCCCATCGGGGAGCGGCAAATCGACTCTGCTCGGACTCATCGCCGGACTCGATGCTCCAACCTCCGGCGAGATTCGTATCGACGGCGAAGATATCACGGGGATGAGCGAAGATGCTCTGGCCGAGCTGCGCGGGCGCAAGCTCGGTTTTGTCTTTCAATCGTTTCATCTGATCCCGTCGCTGACGGCTTACGAAAACATACTCGTCCCGATGGAGATTGCGGGCGACCGCGACGCGCAAACAAAAGCGCGCCGCCTCCTTGAAGACGTAGATCTCGTCGCGCGCGCGCATCACTACCCGTCGCAGCTCTCAGGCGGCGAGCAGCAACGCGTCGCCATCGCGCGCGCCTTTGCCAACAACCCCTCCATCCTTCTCGCTGACGAGCCGACCGGCAATCTCGATTCAAAAAACGGCAGTCACATCTTCGACCTGATGATCGACATGAACCGTCGTCGCGGTACGACGCTTCTGCTCGTCACGCACGACCGCGACCTGGCCGCGCTTGCCGACCGTCACATCTCTCTGCGCGACGGACGCGTTGTCTCAGACAGCATGGACGAGGCCAATCACGGTTCTCAAACCCGCCCGACCGACGTAGAGAACGCTGCTTCTCAAGGTTCGATTGATTCAGAAGGGTTGGAGGCCGCGCGACCATGAGCTTTATTTTGCAGATGGCGCGGCGCGAGCTGCGCGCCTCCTGGCGGCGTTTGCTCTTTTTCTTTGTCTGCATCGGAGTGGGCGTCGGCTCAATCGTTGCTCTGCGCACGGTCGTGCAGAACGTCAACCGCGCGATGGCTGGCGAAGCACGACAGCTTTTGACGGCGGACGTGCAGGCCGATACGGGGCGACCCTGGAGTCCCGAAACGTTGGCGAAGATTGATAGCGTGGCTCGTCCGCCGCTTGTTGAAGCGCGCACGGAGACGATTGAATCGGCGACGATGGCGCGGCCAGCAGATGAATCGCGCGAGGGCGCGCAGATGGTCGAACTGAAGGGCGTTGACCCTGAGTTTCCATTCTACGGGGAATTTGTGCTGCGCGGCGGCGCAAAGTTCGATCACGCTTTGCTTGCCGGAAACGGCGCGATTGTCGCGCCGCTTCTTCTCGAGCGTTTGCGTCTTGAAATTGGTGATTCAGTCAAGATCGGCGAGTCGAGTTTTCAGATTCGCGGCGTGATTGAGCGCGAGCCGGGCGCGGGCGGCGGCTTTCGTCTCGGCCCGCGCGTCTTTGTCGAACGCAGGGCGCTCGAAGAGGCAGGACTGACGGGGTTTGGCAGCCGCGCGCGTCGGAGGATTCTTTTTAAGACTCCTGAAGACGGCTCGACGCAGCTTGTCTCGCGCCTGCGCGCTGAGCTTGGCACGAGCGGACTCGTCAACGTGCGCTCGTACAGACAGTCGCAGGAGAATTTGAGCGAAGAGTTTGAGCGCGGCGAAAACTTTCTCGCCTTGACGGGTCTCGTCGTGCTTGTGCTCGGCGGTATCGGTGTATCCGGCGTAACGCGCGTCTTTATCGAACAGAAAAAACACTCAATTGCGATTCTCAAGTGCGTCGGCGGGACGGGCAAAAAAATCATCGCCGCGTATCTGGCGCAAACGCTCGCGCTCGGACTCGCAGGCAGTCTGCTCGGCATCGCGCTCGCAAAGGCCGCGCTGCTTTTCGTCTCATATAAATTTGCTGCGAGCCTGCCTTTGAACATGAGTTACGAGTTGAGCGCGGGCGCTGTGTGGCAGGGCTTGGGTCTCGGACTTTTGATCTCGCTCGTCTTCTCGGCGCTTCCGCTTCTGCGCATACGACACATCAAGCCCGACATACTCTTGCGCGACCGCGAAGAGGCAACCGTGCGTCGCTGGTACGACGTGCCGCGTTTGTTGACAGGAGCACTGACCGCAGCCGCGCTTCTTCTGCTCGCAGCATGGCAGGCCGGCTCGCTTCGCGTCGGCGCATACTTCATCGCAGGTCTGGCGGTTACGTCTGCGCTGCTCTATGCGGCGGCGTGGCTTCTTGTCTTTCTCGTCCGGCGCGTGCGCGGCGCGGGTTCGTTTGCGATGAGACAGGCTGTCAACGGGCTGCATCGTCCGGGCAATCAGACGCGTGTGATTGTGATGGCGGTAGGTTTGGGCGCGTTTCTTGTGATGTCGATTCAGTCGCTGCGGACAAACTTTCTCGACGAGATTGATTTCACGCGCCGCGACAATCTCGCCAACATGTATCTGATCGACATTCAGAAGGATCAGGCCGAAGGCGTTGCGCGAATCGTCGAGCAGGCGACGGGGACGAAACCCGAACTTATACCGACCGTCCGCACGCGCATCTTCGCCATCGACGGGCGCGAGATCGATCTTGAGCGTGAAGATATGAAGCGCGAGCGCGGCCTGTTGGGGCGCGAGTACGTTGTCACATATCGCTCCTATCTGGATGCAAACGAAAAGATCATCGCGGGAGAATTTTGGGATGCGACAGCTTCCGCCGAGCCTGAAGTGTCGATTGATGAAGGAATGCGCGGCGTGGCCGGATTGGATGTTGGCAGCACGATCACCTTCGACATTCTTGGGCGCAAAATAAACGCGCGCGTGACCAGCGTAAGAGATATCGACTGGCGAAATTCGCGCACGGGCTTTCTCGTCCTTTTTCGTCCGGGCACATTAGAGAATGCGCCGCAAAATTTGATCGGCCCCATCAACGGCCCCGTCGATTCGCAGGAGCGCGCGCGTCTTCAACGCGCTATTGTTGACGCTTACCCAAACATCTCGATCATCGATGTTTTCGACGTGGTTGAAAGCATCAGTCGAATACTCGGCAACATCACTCTGGCCGTGACGTTTATCGGCGGTTTTGTTCTTTTAAGCGGCGTGCTCATCCTCATCGGCTCAATCGCGATGACGAAGTATCAAAGGATTTACGAAGCGGCAGTGCTCAAAACTCTGGGAGCGAAACGGCGCGTGCTCTTAACGATTCTTCTCGCCGAATACGGCCTGCTCGGTTTTGTCGCAGGTCTGATTGGCTCGCTTGCTGCAATCGGGCTTTCTTATGCGGTGGCGAAATACGTTTTTGAAATCAACTGGCAG